>CBEVZC010000074.1:0-14748 GCA_965554225.1 uncultured bacterium
TCTGTCCAATTTAATTTGTATTCCAATATTACTTATTTATTTTGGACAGCAGTGACTTTTTTACTTAAAATAAATAAATACGATTTTTTACTTCAGGCTAACTTTTTAGTTTTAACATATTTTATTTCCATGTTTGTAGCTGTTTTGCTATCACTTAATTTCCCTAAAACAGTAGGATTTTACGCATTGATGGGAACGAATGCTCCGATGATAACGGTTATAATCAGTATAATAATTTCATTTGGTTTTTGGGGCTTGGATTATGTATTGCTTGCAAAAATTACAAATATTGCCGTAATCCTTACTATCATACTTTGTATTTTTGTCGTAAATCTATTGGCAGTTTATTTTAAAAATGATGTAGTTGACATTTTTAATAAAGTTTTGATTAAACAAAAAGAAAAAATAATTGATAAAATAGTATGAATGCACTAACCATAAATTCGCTGCAAAAAAGATTCGGCGATCAATCCGTTCTTGAAAATATTAGTCTTACGGTTGAACAAGGAAAAATATTCGGACTGATTGGTCCTAACGGGGCAGGTAAAACAACTACAATTAACTGTATTGCAAACCTCCTTAACTTTGATTCAGGAAAAATTGAAGTTTTCGGTAAGGAGTTAATTGGCAACGGAATTGAAATAAAGAAAAATCTCGGTATCCTATTTGAAAATACCGAGAGCCTGTTCGAATACTTAAACGGAGAGGAACAGCTCCAATTTGTTGGTGAAATTTACGGTTTAGACAAAACAACTATTGAAGCAAGGAGTGATGAACTGTTAGAATACTTCGATTTGGAAATATTCAGGTGGAAATCAATTTCGGAATATTCAAAGGGAATGAAAAAAAAATTAGCGCTTGCATCCATACTGCTTTATAATCCAGATTTAGTTATTCTTGATGAACCCTTCGATGGTTTAGATGCTGCTACAGTTGTGAAAGTTAAAAATATAATTGAATTATTGAAGAAAAGCGGTAAAACAATTTTAATTACTTCTCATATTTTATCGTATATCGAAAATATTACAGACGAAGTAGCAATAATTAATAGAGGAAAAATTATTTTTCAATCTCCGACAAAAGATATTAGAAATAAATTAAAGAATGAATTGACTAATGAAAATTATAAATCTCTTGAAGAAGTTTTTCTTGAATTAACTACAGAAAGAGATACAAAGGAGCAAGCTCTTTCCTGGCTTTAATATGATGTCGGTGTTGAATCAAATAATGGTATACGGAGCAAACGGTTATACGGCTCAATTAATCATAAAAGATTTATTGAAGCTGAATGTTAAACCTGTTTTAGCTGGTAGAAATAAAAATTATATTGAAGAAGTAGCTAATCAATTTAATTGTCAGCATCGTATATTTTCAGTTGACGATGAAAGTAAAATCTTAGAAAACTTAAGCGGTATAAATACTTTGTTAAATTGTGCCGGACCGTTTAAGTATACGGCGAAAAAGCTGATTGATGCATGTTTGTCTACAAAAATAAATTATCTTGATATTGAGGGTGAAATTGATGTACTTGAATCTATTAGGTTATATGATGAAAAAGCGAAAGGAAAGGGAATTGTAATATTACCGAGTGTTGGTTTTGATGTAGTTCCTACCGATATTTTGGCAAAAAAGCTTAGTGAAAAAATGCCGGATGCTACTTCATTAAAAATAGGTTTAAAGAATGAAAAGGGAGGAGTATCAAGAGGAACGTGGTTAACGACTTTTGAGATGCTTGGAGTACCCGGGAAAATTAGGAAAGACGGGCAAATCATAGATTCGATAATAGGAGAAAAAACATTCTCCATAAAACAAAACGGATTTAAATTTTACGGCATTTCCATTCCTTGGGCTGATGTTTACTCGGCTTATTATTCTACCGGAATACCGAATGTTGGAGTTTATATGTATTTCCCTCCGGCATTAAGTTTTTTAAGAGGTTTGTCTAAGTTATTGCAAAAAATATTTTCGAACCAAAGTATTAAAAAAACGTTTAGTAATATTGTTATTAGAAGTAAATTTGGTCCTAACAAAAAAGAGAGGGAAAAATCCACGTCTATCATTATTGAAAAATTAAGTAATGATAAAGGGGATTCGATTACCGAAGCATACAGATTTATTGACGGCTATTGTTTAACGGCATCGAGCGCATCGAATATTACGATTAGAGTAAATAACGGAGAAGTTGAGCCCGGAGTAAAGACTCCTTCCTTGGCAGTCGGAAGTGACTTTATAAAACAGTACATTGTTGAAAGAATACTTTGATAACCAATCAATTTTTATAATTCAAATTAATATTTTTTTATTACAGCAAGTATTTCCGGCAATATTTCGCCGGATTTTCCAATCAACGAATAATCGACAAAATGGGAAATTTCGGTCGGCTCAATATTTATTTCAACTAAATAAGCTCCGTCTTCTTTTGCTAAACGAGGAATAGAAGCTGCGGGATAAATAATAGCCGATGTCCCTATTACAAAACAAATATCACTATTCTTTGCTTTAAATTCAGCAACTGAAAAAATACTTTGCGGTATTGACTCACCGAACCATACAATATCGGGTCTGATTAAACCTCCGCACTTTTTGCATCTTGGAGCCTTGCCGGAAATTTCTAATTCACTTGTGTTGTATATGGCTTCACAATCGATGCAATAATTTCTTTCTATATTACCATGAAGTTCGTAAACATTTTTACTTCCGGCTCGGTTATGTAAATTATCAACATTTTGTGTTATAACCGAAACATCCTCAAAATATTTTTCCATTTCTACTATTGCCAAATGTCCGGGATTCGGATTAGCTTTTTCAACAATTTTTCGCCGGTATTGATACCATTCCCAAACTAAATCCGGGTTACGTATAAATGCATCAAAATTGGCAAGTTCTTGAGGTTTGAATTTTTTCCAAAGTCCCTCTTTCCCCCGGAATGTGGGAACTCCGCTTTCGGCGGATATCCCGGCGCCGGTGAAAAACACAACTGACTTTGCAGTTTTTAATCTGTCGATAAAGTCCTGATTAAACTTCATTAAACTATTCGTCTTTTATCTCGTTTAAAAGTTCTTTAGCTTCAGCCAAACGGATGTGGTCATCTTCATCTTTTTTAGGACTAACAAGAGCTTTGTTCAACATTTCTCTCGCTTTTTCGTATTCATCTTCTCTAATTAATGCTTTTGCATAATCTAAGTAATACATAATAAAGTTAGGTCTCAGTTTAATTGCTTTATCATATTCTGCTAAAGCCGTATCAATATCTGCCCAACCCAAACCGAGTACTGCTCTTGCCGGCGCCCATTTTTCACTTACTTTAGCATGTGTTCGGGCTAAAACATAATGTGCAAGACTTTGATATATTTTACCGCCGTTATCTAATTTAATTGCCTTTTCACAATCATCGCGAACTGCATCTACAATGCTTCCCACACTAAAAACACCCTTAAATAATGCTATACGTCCATTTGCTATTCCTCTTCGAACATAAGGAATAGCTTCGCCCGGAGCAAGTTTAACAGCTTTGTCCGCATAATCAAAAGCCATTTTATAATCTTTTAACTGTTCGTCTTCGAAGTCTTCAATATCCTTACTTATGTGTTCACCTATATCTACATAAGCTCTACTGATTCTCCAGTATACTTCCCAGTTTTCAGGAAATAGTTTATCTGCTTGCTGGTAAACTTCTAAAGCTTTTTCGTCGTTAAACTTTTCGACAAGTGAATCTCCTTTGGATAATAAAGAGTTAAGGGATTGAGCATAATTACTGGAAATAAAAAGTGTTAGTAAAAGAAAAAAGGTAATTTTCTTAATAAACATTTTGTTTGCCTATTTATTAATGAAATAATGTGATTAACAATTTAATCAAATAATGTGTTTTTTATTTCATTATTCGAATTATCATTCCTTTTGGTATATAATGCTGTTCCGGCTAATTGGAGAAATCTTGTCCAGTTTCCCTCTTTATTTTGTTCTGAGTGGATTGCTAATTTATAGGCATTAGTTTTAGCGCTTAATTCATCTGCATGATATAACACTATTGCTTCTAATGTTTTGGGCTCTACCGGCGAAGCATATTCAAGTTTGCCCTGATGACTAAGTATTAGATGAAGTAACTGGGTCTTTAAATTTTTAGGGAAATCACTGATATTATTTATCGTTTCATCAATTTTAAGTGCTGCAATTACTATATGACCTAATAATTTCCCTTCATCCGTATAATCGAAATTTGTTTCATATGTAAGTTCTTCCGTTTTACCGAAATCGTGTAGTAAAGCTCCTGTTACAAGCAAATCTCTATTAAGATCAGCGTGTATATCGCACATAAGATCACAGATTTTAACAATCTCTAAAGTATGTTCGAGCAAACCGTGTAAATAAGAATGATGCCAAGATTTGCCCGCCGGTACACTTATGTATTTCTCAAAAGTATTTCCGCTGAGGAGTTTATTTAGTAAAGATTTAAGATATTCATTCCGGATTGCATCGATTCGATCCTTCAATTCTGCTACCATAACATTTAATGGGCGCGACGATTTAGGGAGAAAGTCTTCGTGACTAACGTTATCGGAAGCTTGTGATAAACGAATTTTGATAATTCTAATTTGTGGCTGATTGTTAAATTCTTCCAAAATCCCTTTAATCTTTACAATGCTTCCTTCTTTTGCGGAGCTTGCCAGGGTATCAAAATCGTCCCACATTTTTGCAGAAACTATCATCGATTTATCTCGAAGTTCAAGGTTTAAATATTCTTTATTATTTCTGGTTGTCTTAAGTTCAACCTTATTTAATAATAAAAAATGATTTATCTCATCACCGGTTTTTAATTCATTTAGTTCTTTCTGTTCTATCATTTTTATTTATTTAAAATTATTTGTTAAATTTTCTTTACCAAACTGTCCCTTGGAATTTGTACTACAACTGACCTTCTTAATAAATCGATAGTAATTGCCAACATTCTTTCACTATTAACGGTTTCATATACAACGCCTTCAATATCTTTAAAAGGGCCGGAGATAATTTTAACCGGAACGCCAATTTTTAATTGATCAGTAACGGTTACATCTGAAGATTTTTCCAGCATCTTTCTTAAATTTTGAATTTGCCAATCCGGTACAATTGCCGGTTTACCGCTAAAGAAAATTGTCCTTACAATTGCATACTGTTCCAATGCAATTAATCTTTCTCTCTCGTTGGCGTATACAAATATATAACTTTTGAGAAGAGGTTCCTTTACTTTTTTCTTTCTATCGCTCCATTGTTTTATTCTTACAACGGTGGGTAAATAGAATTCAATTCCGTTTGCTTTCAATTGCTCCTCGGCTTTGAATTCTTGCCGAGGTTTAGTATAAAGCGCATACCAATGTCTTATAGTAGTATCAACTGTATTTGGCTGCATCAGTTCGTCCTTAAAATTTCAAATAGGTTTACAGATTATTAAACTTTAATTTATAATGTTTTCAATAACGTTTTCGACGGTTGAATAATTTAACGGTTGAGCAAGAAAGTCTCTCACGCCTAAACCTATATATCTGTTTTTAATAGAATCTTCCAGGTCTTCCGCAGAAATTATAATTGGGATATTTTTATAACTTTCCTTTCTCTTAAGAGATTCAACCAATTGCGTCCCGGTCATTAAAGGCATATGATGAGGTGAAATTATAAGAGCCGGTGTTTTTTCGGCAATTATGTTCATTGTTTCATAACCGTTTTGAGCGAAAATTATATCGAAATTACCGAATGAATCCTGAATTGCGGATGTATAAATTTGCCGGTTGTCCTCGTCGTTTTCAATAATCATTATTATATCATGAGCTTCAGGCAAAGTAATGTGAAATTCCGTTCCTTCATTTTCCTTTGAATAAAACCAAATCTGACCATGATGTTTTTCTATTATTTCTTTTACAAGTGCTAATCCTAGTCCGCTGCCTTTTTCTCCCATCGTACCATTAAGTGTAAACTTTTCGTCTATTCTAAACAGCTTGGACTGATTTTCTTCGGAAATGCCGAGTCCCTCATCTTTAATTATAATTTCAACGGTTTGTTTTTTAAATTTATTTGATTTAATAAATATGTTCTTGCCTGGATGTGTGAATTTTATGGCATTACTTAACAAATTAGTTACGGCTTGATTAATTAATCTTTCGTCCGCATTAATAAAAATATTATTTGGAATATCTGTTTTTATTTCAATACTCTTGCGTATAGCAGCACCGGTTAATACTGAAACACAATTGTTGATTATACTTTTAGTTTCTAATCTTCTCGGTTCAATTTTCATTGTTCCGGTCTGAAGTCTGGACCAATCTAACAAATAATTAATAAGTTGAAGCTGAGTTTGAGAAGCGTCGTTTATGTATTCTAAATATTCTCTTCGTTCGGCTTCCGGTAAATCAGGTTCGTTTAACAAAATTTCAGAAAAGCCCAATAAACTTGTAAACGGTGCTCGCAAATCATGTGAAACTATTGAGATCAATTTATCTTTGGAATGATTTAATTCATCCATCTTTTGCAATAACGCCTGCATTTCATCAATCTTTTTTTTGCCCTCGGTAATATCGTTAATAAAACCTATAACATATTTAATTGAGCCGTTATTATTTCGAACAACTTTCGCAAATTCTTTTACCCAAACAATATCACCTGATTTCTTATTTAACTTGTACTCAATGCTATAACTGTCTTCAGTAATCCGTTCTTCCAGATCGAGCAGCTTGTCTTTAAACTTTCTAAGATCATCTTCATGAATACATGACAAATATTTGTTCTTCAGATTATTAATCTCATTCTGACTATATCCGGTAATTGTTAGTGCAGACTCTGAAAATTCATCTTCTTTGTCGCGTTCAAAATACCTAATGAATGTGAAAAAATTATCGGAAGAATTCAACAATGAAAATATTTCCTCGGAAAAACCGTTTGTATTTTGTAACTGATTATTCATATTATTATTTGTTTCACAGAGTGATTTGCTGAGATTTCAAAATATTAAGTTCATTCGAATTAATTTAATTTATAATCAAATTTAAAACTTAAATATACTAAAGATAATCAAATTCAGTAAGATAGAATTTTACTTTGGAATTTATTTCTTTTAGTCATCAAACGATTTTGTCGGAATATCAAGCTCTTCCATTTTTCTATAAAGCGAAGATAAACCAATATTCAGAGCCTTTGCAGCAGCCTCTTTATCGTAATTATATTTTTTTACCGTTTTAATAATATGCTCTTTTTCAAATGTTTTTACCGCTTCTTTTAAAACTTCGGGATACAAATTTTCATTTGACTCGCAAATTAGGTAATCTGCAAGATTTTCCGGAGTAATAACCATACCAGTAGCGAAGATTACAGCACGTTCAATCACATTTTCCAATTCTCGTACTCCGCCGCGCCAGTTATGGTTCATCATAATTCTGATTGTTTCGTTATCTATTCTTAGATTCGGTTTACCCATTTCATAACAAAATTTATCAATAAAATGGTTAACAAGAATCGGAATATCTTCTTTCCTTTCGTTTAATGACGGCAGCTTAATTTCAACTACATTTAATCTGTAGTATAAGTCCTCTCTAAATTCACCGGTTTTTGTTTTTTCGAATATATCTTGATTTGTTGCTGCAATTATTCGCGCATTGGTTTTAACGGGAACTGTTCCGCCAACCGGTAAGAATTGTTTATCTTCAATTGCACGCAGTAATTTAACTTGCAAAGCTAAAGGAAGATCGCCAATTTCGTCAAGGAATAATGTTCCGCCGTCGGCGACTTTGAATAAACCAATTTTTTCATCAGTCGCACCCGTAAAAGATCCTTTTTTATGTCCGAACAACTCACTCTCAATTAAATTTTCCGATATTGCACCGCAATTTATAGGAAGGAATATGTCATTTTTTCTTTTACTATTATAATGTATTGCCTTTGCAACTAACTCTTTCCCAGTTCCGCTTTTTCCGTAAATTAAAACGTTGCTGTTGGTTGGAGCTACTTGGCGAATTAAATTGAAAACTTTATTCATAGATTCGCTTTTGCCGATTATATTTTCAAATCCAACCGGTGCCGAAATTCTTTTTCTTAGAGTTATATTTTCCGAAGCTGCGTGTTGATAATCTAACAATCTTTTAATTTTCATAATAAGATCGTCAAACTCAATAGGTTTTATAAAGTAATCGATAGCGCCTTTTCGTAGGGCATCAATAGCTGTGTCGATTGAGGCATAAGCCGTCATAATAATAAAAAAACTTTCGGGTGAAAAGTAGGAAGCCTTTTCCAATAGTTGAATCCCGTCCCATTTGGGCATTTTAATATCTGAAATGATAATGTCGTAATCTTCCGATTTTATTTTATCTAAGGCTTCCTCGCCGTCCGAGGCAGTTTCGGCTCTGTAACCCTCCTCATTCAATATCATTTGTATTGATGTCCGGATTGCTTCTTCGTCGTCTACTACTAAAATTTTTGCGTTCATAATGAACCTTTGTAATTAATATCGTTACTTGTTTATAGGTAATATTACCGAAAATTTACTTCCTTTGCCAACCGTACTGGAAACTACTATATCACCGTTTAATTTTTTAATTATATTATAGCTAATCGCTAATCCTAATCCCGTGCCTTTGCCGGCTTCTTTTGTTGTAAAGAAAGGGTCAAAAATTTTCTTCAATATTGATTCGTCTATACCACATCCATTATCTATAAATTCGATATAAATATGTTTTTCGTCATGTGATGAAATAACTTTTATTTTCCCTCTTCCTTCAATTGCGTCCAGAGAATTTATCAATATGTTTATAAATACCTGAAGTAGCTGATCAGGTACAATTTTTACAAATGGAGATTTCTCATCAAATTTTGTAATAAATTGAACTTCTTTAACACGCTTATCGTATTTAACTATTCCCAAAGCGGTTTTTATTATATCCGTTACTTGGGTCAGTTCTTCAATGTTACTTGGCGGGCGGGATAAATCAACTAATTCTCTAACGATCTTTGAAATTCTGTCTATGTTTTCCTTTATGTTTTTTAAAAGGTTAGCAGAAAACTTATCTTCATTTTTCCTTTGTAATATTTGTACAAGTGACGAAATAGATGTAAGCGGGTTCCCAATTTCGTGTGCCACACCGGCCGCTAATTGACCAATCACAGCTAGTTTTTCCGATTGATCGACTTGCTGTTGAAGTCTTTTTACTTCTGTTACATCTTTTATTACAACTGTTCTTCCGTAATAATTGCCCTTTGCATTCTGAAGTCTTGTAACGTTTAATTGTACAGGAATTAAATCACCTGATTTTGTAGTACGTTCCGTTTCTAATATTTGAACTTTTCCGCTCTTATTAACCTCCGAAATTATGAAGTCAAGCTCTTTTTTATATTTATCTTTATTGGGTATCAAAAAAGAAGACGGTTTATTTAAAACATCCTCTTTTGTATATCCAAAAATATTTTGGGCACCTTCATTCCACGCTACAATACTTTCGTCCTTGTCAATAACCATTATTGCAGAATCAGCTGTTTGAAGAATATTTTGTAAGTATTGTTGATTCTGTTCAAGTTTTTGGGTTAATCTATCTATGTTCTTGGAAAGCTCATAAGTTTTTTTCTCCTGATGCATCATGCTGAAACGGGCAAAAACCTCTTCGAAAAGTTCATCAATAAAACCTATCAGAAATAGAGAATCAGTATTTCTTTTTTCCTCGGATTCTAAACGATTAATTATTTCGTTTCTCCCAATGCTAAAAACATTACTTACTTCAAGAAGTGTAAGATCTAAGCGGGATAACTCTTTGTAAATTAATTTTAAATGCTTGTCTATTAGACTATCCTCAGTACCTTGAAGTATTTCTCGAAAAAGATTAAGGTTCTCTTTTATAGAACGATCTATTTGTTCTTTTGTGAATTTATTGCGAAAGGATTTTAATACTTTTTCCGCCCAGTTTGCCGCAATAATGTTGAAATATTTATTAATGAGGTTTAGTAGTAATTTTTTCATTTTTTAAAAAAATACTTTTGCAACATCAATTAACAAAGAAGGTTTATTAAATAGTGCTGTTTTAAATACATTTCCGATTGATCTTTTTTCAAACGGAATTTTTTCAACAGCTTGAGCAATGTCATTAAATTTTTCATCCGAAAAGTTATAAATACCATTTTTAAGTTTTTCAAAAATCAAATGTCTTTTCCCCAATCTTTTATTCCATCGTTTTTCATATTCAAAAATATGATCAAGATTATTTCCTTGAACCGCTTCAGCGCCAACTGTCCCGGCTATACTGCCGCCTATCATTCCACTCACTATTCCTCCGCCTGATAGAGGATTAACTTGTCTTGCCGCATCACCAACTACCATAATGCCGGGCGCTGCTATCTTTTCTAAAGTAGGCACACACGGAACACCGCCTGCAATAGTTGTTAAGATGGAAGCATCGGGATAATTCTTTTCCATAAAATGGTTAAGAAATGAAAGAGCCGATTTCTTTTTTCCAATATTTCCTCCAACGCCTAAACCAATATTAGCGGAATTATTTCCTTTGGGGAAAATCCAGAAGTAACCTTCGGGCGCAAATTCTTTACCAAAATAAAAATAGCATGTTTGATCGTCAATATTATTAATCCTGGCAGCTGTAATTTGAACGGCACTTTCCATATCTCTAAAATCAACATGTGTTTTAAGTCCTGCCCATCTTCCAACTCTCGACTCAACTCCATCGGCAGCAATTACAATTTTGGCTTTTACCTGTTTTCCTTCACCTTGAAATTCATATTTTACTCCGGCAACCTTATCGTTCTCAAAAAGTAGTCCGTTTACATAAGCTCTTGTTAAGAATTCGGCTCCTGCTTTTGAAGCAGATTTAGCAAGTTCATAGTCAAAAATTCTTCTTTCAAGTACGTAACCTTCTTCTTCAAGCGGAATTAAAACTTGAGTTCCATTAGGTGAAATGAAAGAAAACTTATTTATAGTTGCTGCAATAAATTTAGAATCTGAATTGATAAATTCTTCTATTCCGGCTTTGCTAACAGCTTCACCGCATCTTACCGGATAACCAACGTCCCTATCTTTTTCCAAGACTAAAACGGAAGCTCCTTTTTCAGCTGCAAATCTTGCAGCCATCGATCCGGCGGGTCCTGCTCCTACAATTACTATATCATATTCATCAAGCATTTCCGGTTCCTTTAACTCCGTTTTTATTAAATTTTAGAACCTCGATTGGGCATGACCATACGCACTTGGAGCAATTTGTACAAAGTTCTTCTATTATTTTTATATCCGCTTCTTTAAGTTCGATTGCATCTTCAGGGCAAATGCCTACACAGCAACCGCAAAAATCACATTTGTCCGGTAGAATTTCTATCATCAGCAAAATCAAATCCTTTCTTAAAATTGAGAATTAAAAATAAATAATAAGGGATTCAAATTAAAGAAGAATAAATCTGAATGCACTATATTTTAATTAATTAAATCCTCATCTCTTCAACGCTGATTTTTGGAAATTGATGCGAAGATTAATATAATTTGGCAGCAAAGAATAAAATACTTTAAACTCACGGGAATTTATAAGAGTCTACAAATTAAAAACATATTAAAATGTTACGATAATAATTTAGTACAATTTCTTCTTAAGAAAAACTAAATGAATACAACGGCAAATAAAATAGCGAAGCATAAATATTCCGGTTGGAGTAGAAGAGATACTAACGGATTAAATAGTCTCTTTACTTCTATTTTCGAATCTGCCGATGTTGCGAAATGTATAATTAATTCCGATGGAATAATTGTGGATGCAAACCGCTTGTTCTGCAGAATGCTTGGTTATACACGCAAAGAATTATTAGGATTGCATTATTTTATTTTAGTCCCTTCCGACTCGCGCGAGAAATCCGGCGAATTTCACAACAAAATACTCTCTGATGCACAAATATTAAAATTTGAAGAAAAGCTAAGACGAAGAAACGGGACTCATTTCTATGCTTTCACTACTAATATTAAAGTCAGTGATGAAAGAGGAAATCTATATAGAGTTGTTTCCGTTGAAGATATTTCAGACAGAATGAAAAATGAACTTCTTCAGTCTGTGTTACTAAAAATATCTAGAGAAGCTACATTTTCAAACTCACCCGATACTTTGTATTCTTTAATTCACGAATCAATCTCGCAGATAATTCCTATTACAAATATTGATGTCTTCTTAATTGAGAACAAAGAGTTGGTTAAGAAATATTCTAATCATAAATTTAGCGATGAATGGTTAACGGTATATTTTGCCAATTATTCATTAGATAAAAAAGAAGGTTTACTTTTAGATAAAAAGAAATTGAAAAATATTCTGCTTGAAAATAATCATCTTTTCAAAAGCGATAGACTTCCGGAATCCTTTTTAGGTATCCCGTTAAAAACGCAGACAGATATTTTGGGCGCTATTACTTTACAGAGCTTTGATAAAAAATATAATTATTCGGGAGATGATAAAGTTTTATTAGAGTTAATATCCGATCAAGTAGCACGGGTAATTGAAAGAAAAAATTATGAACTTAAGTTGAAAAAGGCAAAAGAAGAAGCGGAAGAATCCAGTAAGCTAAAATCACAATTTTTAGCTCAAATTTCTCACGAAGTTCGAACTCCGTTGAATTCTATTTTAAGCTTTACTTCACTAATTGAAAGTGAACTTAAAGGAAAATTAAGCGAGGACCTGAAAGACAGTTTTGAGATAATTAACAACGGCGGAGAACGCTTGAGAAGAACTATTGAACTTTTGTTAAATGCTTCACAGCTTCAGAACGGCAAATATAAAGTTCACATTGAGGATGTAGACTTGGTAAAATATGTACTACAGCCTATAATCAAACAATTTTCTCTGCAGGCGAAAGAGAAAGAATTAAAACTGGAATTTGAAAATAATTTGGGTAATTCGAATGTTGTTTGCGATGTATATACGACAGGACAAATTCTAATAAATATTATTGATAATGCGTTTAAGTATACAAAGCAGGGAGAGATTATTGTTAGAGCGTTTAAAAATAGTTCCGGGAAAATTCAAGTAGATGTTGCAGATACCGGCATAGGAATTTCAGAAGAATATCTGCCTAAAATCTTTGAAACTTTTTCTCAAGAAGAGGCCGGTTATACAAGGAAATATGAAGGTATGGGATTAGGATTAGCTTTAGTTAAAGAATATGCCTTATTAAATAATATTGAGATTTCGGTTGAAAGTAAAAAAGGAAAAGGAACTAAATTTTCAATTATTTTTAATTAATTATTCGGGATATTATTTTTTTTTGAACCGTCCGGATTATACAAAGCTCTTCTCACAAGTTTTCCCAATTGATATTTAGCTTCACTTTTTAATAAGCCGTTTTTATAGTATTTGTAATAATTACCGTTTTTTAATCCGTCTTTAAAATATCCATATTCTTCAATTTCTCCATTCGGAAAATAAGCAGTAAACATTTCGTTTTTCTTTCCGTTTCTATACATTATTTCCGATTTGGTCTTTCCATTTTGAAAAAACTCTTTTGCTTCGCCCGTCGGTATACTATCTTTATAAATTACAAATGATTTTAACTTACCGGTTTTATAAAAATACTTTGCAGTATCTTGAAGAACACCGTTATAATAATTAAGAATTGAAACTAAATATCCATTAGAATTATAATTGTATTCTTTCCCGTTTATTGTATCGGCAGAATAGTTAACAATTTTTTGCAGAATACCGGAATTGGAATAATAGCGACTGGCGCTGTCCAGTCGGCCGTCTTTATAGTTAGCGGCTGATTTTAAAAATCCGTTTTCATAGTAGGTTTTGTTTAATCCGTTTAGTTCGCCGAGATGAAAATGCTTCTCTGATTTTAATACTCCGTTTGCATAATAATCGTTAAATTCCTCTTCGATTTTGTCAAAATTACCAACTATATCAAATCTCTTTCTTTTTACAACTTGTCCGTTAATATAAGTGTCAATAACTTTAATAGAACCGTCCGGATAATAAATGTAAGATGTTCCGTCGAGTTTATTGTTTTTATAATGAGCTTCTAAAGCAACACTGCCATAGTCATTGTAAACTTTGCTGGTTCCTTCTAATTTCCCGTTTACGTAATTACGAACAACTTCTAATTTCCCGTCTTTGTTAAAAATTTTGGAAATACCGTTTAATTTATTGTTGTCGTAATTCCAAATACCTTGTAAAGTCCCGTCTTTATAATATGTTTCTGTGAATCCTGTTCTAATTCCGTTTCCAAAATTTGGTGTTGCCCATAGCTCCCCTGTTTCGTAATACCATTTTGACTTACCCTCTAACTTACCGTGAAGATAATTCCATATCATGCTTAAAGTACCGTCTTCAAAATACCAGTATGATTTTCCTTCTTCCAAACCATTTTGATATTCCCAATCTTTCCATAAAGCTCCGCTTTCGTAATATTCTTTATATTCACCATTCCTTTTCCCGTTAACATAAGTCCCTACCGACTTTAATTTACCGCTGTTATAAAAAGTTTTTTTTATTTCACTGTGGGAATTATTTTGAGCCGGGATTATGGTTGAGAATAAAAAGACAAAAAATACAGTAGTAAAAAATATACTAATGAATTTTAAAGTATTCACAGTTGAAAATTTTGGTATACTTAGCTGCTTAACGGAGAAATGCAATTTATAATTCAGCAAGTTTTTTACGCAAAACGTTTTCATTTCTAAAGCCGATCATAACATCTTTAATCTGATTTGCCTTTATAAAAATAGTTGATGGTGTTCCCATTATTCCAAATGCTCTGGCATCACTA
>CBEVZC010000075.1:0-14661 GCA_965554225.1 uncultured bacterium
AAACAAGATATTTTAGAGGCTAAAAAGGTCGAGTTACAAAAGTTATTATCAGAAGATGAAATAATAAATCAAGCTAGTAAAAAATTAGGATTAATAAAAACAAACAATATAAATAAATTAATTATTAACAAAAGTAAGCTTAGCTTAATAAAAAATCTAGTCGATAAAAAATATGATTAATTCCAGGGCTCTAATTTTATCTGGACTTATTTTTCTGATATTTCTGTTTCTTGTGGGAACTTTATTTAAAATTCAAGTAACTGGTCACCAAAAATATAAATCGCAAGCAGACAAACAGCAAAATAAGCTTTATGTATTAAAAGCAGAAAGAGGTACAATTAAAGATCGTAACGGTGAAATTCTTGCGTATACGCGTCAGGATAATTCTTTATTTGCAGATTGCAGAATGTTGAATAGAAAGCCAAATGCTAAAAATAGATTAAAACTTGCTAAAAAGCTTTCCACTGTTTTTAAGAAACCTGCTTCTTATTATTTACGTATGATAAAAAGAGGGAAAGGTAATATCTCCCTGGAGAAAAAAGTATCGCAAGATAAAACAATTCTCTTAAACAATTTTGTAGTAGATGGATTTTATAAAGTACAGGATTACACAAGGGTATATCCTTATTCAAATTTAGCTTCTCATGTTTTAGGCGCCGTCAACAAACAATCGGCTGGTGTTGATGGAGTAGAAAAAATGTATAATAAGTATCTCAAAGGGAAAGATGGATTTTTAGTTGTTGAAAATGATGTTATCGGTAGAACAGTTACAATTAATTACGACCAATCGGAAAACCCTGTGCCGGGAGACAATATTGTTTTAACAATCAATAAATTATATGAAAAGATTCTTGAGAAATCTTTAATTGATGGAATTAAAAAGTATAAAGGTAAATCCGGAATTGGGATTATAATGGATCCAAACACCGGGGAAATTTTAGCTTTGAGCAACTTTCCAAATTTTAATCCTTCAAAATATAATAAATACTCGGGCGCTGCACGAAGGGATAGAGCTTTAACAGATACTTATGAACCCGGATCAACAATGAAATCTATTGTAATGTCTGTATTGCTGGATAAAGGATTGGTTGACCCAAGTGAAGTGATAAATACTGAAAACGGAAGGTATAGAATTAAAGGTGCTTATATAAATGATGCGCATAAATATAAAAGGCTAACTGTCTCTGAAGTTTTAGAGCATTCAAGTAACATTGGTATGGTAAAATTAAGCGAACGAATTAGCTCCGGAGCTTTCTATAAAAGTCTTAGAGATTTCGGATTTGGAAATCCTACGGAGATTGACTTACCTGGAGAAACTAAAGGAATGCTTAAAAGACCGGATAGATACTCTGCTATTTCCAAAGCTTTTATTTCGCATGGTTACGAGATTTCGGTTACTCCATTACAAATGATTACTGCTTATGCCGCACTTATAAACGGTGGTTATTTATTGAGACCTTTTACGGTTAAGGAAATTGACGATGCCGAAGGAAATGTTATAGTTAAAAATGATAAGGAGGTTATTCGCAGAGTTATAACTCAGATGACCTCTGAGAAAATTAAAAAAATGATGCTTGGTGTTGTTGAAAGTGGAACCGGAGAATTAGCACAAATGAAAGATGTTTACGTGGGTGGTAAAACAGGCACTTCTCAGAAATTAATAAAAGGACGTTATTCAAACAAATATTACAATTCCTCGTTTATAGGTTTTTTACCCGTACAAGCTCCAAAGCTGATTTGCTTAATACTTGTTGACTCTCCTGAAATTGGAAGATACGGAGGTCAAGTTGCTGCGCCTATTTTTAAAAACATTATGTCAAAGATACTTGAAGTAGATTCTGATATTATTGAAAAGCACGAACGTATTGATAGAATAGGTAATCCGATTTCAAAAATAATTTTGGAAAATGAAAAAAAATCAAAAAGCAATATCCTTTCTACGGCAGATATCGCTTCGGAATACAAGGAGAGGTTAAAAATTAATTCTAAAAATATTAATAGAAAAACAATGCCGAATCTGAAAAACAGGTCTTTGCGTGAAGCCATATCAATATTAAATAGTTTGAATATTAAGTATAAAATAGAAGGAAACGGGAGAGTTGTCTATCAAAGCATTAACGCAGGTACGGAATTAAAAAAAGGGATCTTTTGCAAAATAAAAGCTAAACCTTCGGATGTATTAAAATCTATAACGGTTAATTAATGAATTTAGCAGAATTATTAAATAAAGTGAAAGTAATTCAAGTGCTTGGACTTCCCGAAACACATAATGTAAGTAGTATAACAATAGATTCGAGAGAAGTTAAAAAAGGCTCAATATTTGTCGCCGTAAAAGGCTTTAAGACCGATGGACATAAGTTTATACCTGATGCAATAAGCAATGGAGCATCGGCTGTAATTTTGGATGATGCTTCGGCAATACCGGATGAAATATTTATTAAATCGGGCGTTACAAAAATTATTGTTGAAAACAGTAGAAAATCTTTAGCGGAATTTTCGAATTACCTATTTGAAGAACCATCGAAAAAATTAACACTTGTTGGAATAACGGGTACAAAAGGTAAAACCACTACTTCATATTTTATGAAAAACGTATTTGATAATGCAGGGATTAAATCGGGTTTGCTTGGGACAAATAAAAATATAATAGGTGATAGGGAAATTAAATCCAAGTTAACAACTCCCGAAGCAAATGAAATTAATTTTCTTTTAAATGAAATGGTGAAAGAAGGTTGTACGCATTGTGTTATGGAAGTTTCTTCGCATTCTCTAGCGCTTGATAGAGTTGATTATTTAGATTTTGACTTTGCAATATTTAGTAACATCAGCTCCGACCATATGGATTATCATCAAACTTTTGAAAATTATTTAGAGGCAAAGGAATTGCTTTTTGAGAACTTAAAAGAAACTTCTACAGCCGTAATAAATCTAGATGATAAGAGCTCAAAAGAGATAATCAGCAAAACCAATGCTTCCGTAAAAACTTATGGACAAAACACAAATGCTGATTTTATAATTTCTGATGTTCAATACAATCTAAATGGGACAAAATTTAGTATAAGTGATCACAATTCGAGCTATAGTATCAATACAAAATTGATAGGAAAATTCAACGCCTATAATGCTACCGCCGCTTTTTCCACAGCTGTTTTAATGGGATTGGAAGCTCCGCTAATTGTTGAAGGGATTAAAAATACGCCCCAAGTTCCGGGCAGATTTGAAGTTGTGAGTCATGGAATAAAAAAAGTAATAGTCGATTATTCGCATACTGCCGGAAGCCTTAAAGAAGCACTTGAGGCTATTCACCATATCAATTCAGAGAAAAAACCAATTTATACAGTATTTGGCTGTGGAGGTGATCGCGACAAGTTCAAGCGGCCTGAGATGGGAAGAATAGCTGAGGAGTTAAGTGATAAAGTTATTGTTACTTCGGATAATCCAAGAAGTGAAGATCCGAATAAAATAATCGAAGACATCATAAGCGGGTTCCGGGGAAAGAATTATTTGATTATTGAAAATAGGGAAGAAGCTATTAAAACAGCAATTCATACTTCTCCAGTAGATGCAATAATTTTAATAGCGGGTAAAGGTCACGAAAATTATCAAGAGATAAACGGAATAAGAAAACATTTTTCGGATAAAGAAACAGCAGAGAAATACTTAAAAGTTATAGAATGAGAATTACAATAGAAGACATATTCAACTTAAGTACAGCCAGGATTTTTAATCCGGATAAATTTATCTCAGCTAAAACCGTTGTGATTGATTCACGGCAGGTGAGTAAGGGTTCCATTTTTGTTGCGATCAAGGGTAAAAGATTCGATGGTCATAATTTTGTAAAAACAGCGGTAAAAAACGGTGCAAATGCTATAGTAATAAGTAGACGAAAACTAAGAGAATTTGACAAAATAAATATTCCCATTATAACGGTTAATAATACTATTAAAGCTTATGGCGAATTGGCTTCAATGTGGAGAAAAAAGTTGAACGCAAAAGTAATATCAATTTCAGGAAGTAATGGTAAAACTACAACTAAAGAAATAGTAGCTACGTTGCTAGAGGAAAAGTTTAATGTCTGCAAAACGCATTCTAATAATAATAATCAAATTGGTGTACCCTTAACTATTTTTTCTGCAGATAGTAATTGTGAAGTTTTGGTTCTGGAACACGGTACTAATCATTTTGGAGAGATTTCCTACACAGCAAAAATTGCTAATCCTGATTATGCTTTGTTAACTAATATTGGGGATTCACATATTGAATATCTAAATAACAGAGAAGGAGTACTGAAGGAAAAACTTTCTCTACTTGAACAAACCAAAGCAAACAATGGTATGATTTTTCTTAATATTGATGATCCGATGTTGAAATCAATAAAAAATAAATTTAAAAATAAAATTACTTTTGGTTTCAAACAAAAGCCGGATATAAAAGCTGAATTATTAGGTTATACAATTCAAGGGAGTACTGAGCTAGTAATTTCAGGATATAGAAAGAATATAAAAGTAGTATTGCCTATAGCCGGTAGATCCGCTTCGAATAATTACCTTGCAGCAGTTTCAATTGCTATTAAAATGGGATTAACAAAAAAACAAATTTTAGTTGGAACAGCTAAAATTAAATCCGTAAAAGGAAGATTAAATATTATAAACTATAAAAAATTAACTTTAATAGATGATACCTATAATTCAAATCCCCAATCTGTTCGAGAAGCCTTTGAGGTGTTAAAAAGAAATAAACAGCACAAAAGTAAAATAGCAGTTTTAGGTGATATGTTCGAATTGGGAAGCAAAGGCATTGAATATCATAAAGAACTTGGCAGTGTAGTTAAAAAGAGTAAAGTTGATGCTGTTTTTACAATTGGTAAGTTGATGGAAAATTTTAACAACGAACTGATCGATAGTAAAATTTATCACGAACATTTTAAAACAAGGAAATCATTAAAGAAATTTTTAAACAAAATATATTTAGATGACAGCGTTATTTTGATCAAAGGATCGCGTGGAATGAAAATGGAAGATTTTGCTGAAATAATTATAAAGAGAGCGGCATAATGTTTTATTACTTATTTGACTATATAAATAAAACATTTAATCCCCCGGGGTTTGATGTGTTCCGATATCTTTCGTTTAGATCTTCTCTTTCAGCAATAACAGCATTGTTCTTAGCCTTTTATATTGGGCCGAAAGTAATTTCTTATCTGCAGAGAAAGCAAATTGGTCAGACAATAAGGAAAGTAGGTCCCAAAAGTCATTTTAGTAAAGCCGGTACGCCAACTATGGGCGGAATAATATTAATATTCTCCGTTGTTTTGCCTGTCCTCTTGTGGGCTGACATCATGAGTATTTATATTATTCTAGTGTTGTTGGGAACAATCTGCCTTAGTTTGGTCGGGTTTGTTGATGATTATTTAAAAGTAGTTAAGAAATCTTCTAAAGGATTAATTGCCAGATATAAATTACTAGGACAAGTTCTTGTAGGATTAGCCATTGGGGCAGCTATATATTATATGCCCGAATTTGCTCCTTATAATTCGCAGACTACGCTGCCATTTTTTAAAGATTTGAATTTTGATTTTTCATTTTTCTATATACCTGTTGTAATCTTTATTGTAACCGCAACATCAAATGCTGTAAATCTAACTGACGGGCTTGATGGACTTGCGGTCGGTACAATGCTGATTGTTATGCTTGCTTTAGGTGTAATTGGATATACATCAGGAAATAAAATTTATGCCGATTATCTTAACATAATGTATCTGCCCGGTTCCGGTGAGTTAACTGTTTTTATTGCCGCCTTTATTGGCGCCGGATTGGGTTTTCTTTGGTTCAATACTTACCCTGCTCAAGTTTTTATGGGCGATACCGGTTCGTTAGCGTTAGGCGGAGCTTTCGGAATTCTATCAATATTAATAAAGAAAGAACTGCTGATACCGATTCTTGGTGCAATATTTTTTACCGAAACAATTTCTGTTATTATTCAGAGACTATATTTTAAATACACAAAGAAAAAAACCGGAGTCGGAAAAAGGGTTTTCAAAATGGCACCTATTCATCATCACTTCGAAATGTTGGGATGGCCCGAACCTAAAATAGTAGTTCGGTTTTATATTATTACTATAATATTTGCAATAATCAGTTTAGCTTCATTCAAGGTAAGATGATGGATATTAAAGATAAAAAGATATCAGTAATTGGAGCAGTACGTAGTGGTATTGGAGCAGCTAAATTGATAAAAAAAATGGAAGGGATTCCTTTTGTAAGTGATATTGTATCGAAAGAAAAACTTGAGGATGAAATTTCTTTATTAAAAAATGAGAAAATTGAATTCGAAGTTGATGGACACACAGAGAAAGTTTTTGATTGTGACTTGATTATAACAAGTCCTGGTGTACCAAATGATTCATATGTTTTATCAGAAGCTTCTCGAAGAGGGATTAAAGTAGTAAGCGAATTGGAATTGGCTTCTTGGTTTTGCAAAGGTATTGTTATTGCAATTACAGGTACAAACGGTAAAACAACTACAACCTCTCTTTGTGCTCACGTTCTTAATGAAGCCGGAATGAAATGTTATACCGCGGGTAATATTGGAAATGCTTTCTCTGAAATTGCTTTGGATGTTAAAGAGAATGAATATGTATCTCTGGAAGTTTCGAGTTTCCAATTAGATTATATGGAAGAATTTAAACCCAAGATTTCTGTGATGCTAAATATTACTCCGGATCATTTAAATAGATACAATAACAGTTTTGAGAAATATATAAATTCAAAAATGAACATATATAAAAATCAAAATTCAAATGACTTTTATATTTATAATAACGACGATAAAAATATTGGGTCCAATTTACCTAAGAATAGTGTTGAGAAAATACCGTTTTCAATAAGTCGAACATTAAGCAACGGTGCATTTATTGATGAGAGTAAAATAATATTTGCAAATGGAGAGAATACAAAGGAAGTGATTTGCGGTAAATCTGAGTTGAGCATTAAAGGTGAGCATAATTTACAAAATGCTTTAGCTGTAGTAAGTATTGCAAAAACGTTGGGAGTGGAAACAAATGAGCTGAGAAAAGCTCTAGTAGGTTTTAAGGGGGTTGAACACAGATTGGAATTAGTTGGGGAAATAAATGGTGTGAAATATATCAATGATTCTAAAGCAACAAACATTGATGCTGTTTGGTATGCGTTAAGAAGTTTCGATGAGCCGATCTTACTAATTCTAGGAGGGAAGGATAAAGGTAATGACTATAATAAAATATTGGAGCTTGTAAAAAATAGAGTAAAGAAAATTTTTGCTATTGGTTCATCTGCACAAAAAATATACGACTTTTTCTCGGATTTTATTTCAGTTGAAAAAGTCGATTCGCTGGAGGATTGTGTTCAAATAGCTTATAAAGATTCTATACCGGGCGAAGTTGTTCTGTTATCCCCGGCATGTGCAAGCTTTGACATGTTTGATAATTACGAACACAGAGGGAAAGTTTTTAAAAATGAAGTAAAGAAATTACGATGAAAGTATTAACACGAACATTAATCAGCATAACATTGAGTTTGGTAATTCTTGGAAGCTTTTTAATTTTTAGCGCTAAAGGAATCGATTTATTTATATCTCATCTGTGGAAAGTAGCTATAGCCTTGGTGGGTTTAATCGTTTTTTCATCCATTCCTTATACAAAGTATAAAGATTACAGCAAGTTTTTTATAATTTTTGCTGTTTTTTTACTAATCGTTACACTGCTATTTTCTCCTGATATAAAAGGCGCTGCGCGATGGATTAACCTAAAGTTTATAAGGTTCCAGCCATCGGAGTTGGCTAAACTATTGTTAATGATGCACATTGCAGTGCTTATTGAACAAAAAGGTAAGAATATAACAGACTACAAAAATGGTTTGGTTTATCCCCTTGTTTGGATATTTTTAATAACTTTTCTAATTCTTATTCAACCTAACGTGAGTACAAGTCTTATTGTATTATTTACTTCTTTTGTACTTCTCTATGTTGGTGGAGCAAGACCGTTACACCTTACGAGTATAGTTGGAGGGGCAACTGTTTTAGGCGGGATGGCAATAATGTTGTTCGCACATTCAAGACATAGAGTTATAACGTTTGTTAATAGCCTTGCACATGGCGGAAGCATTAACATGCAAGTCCTCCAATCAAAAATTGCGCTTGGGAGTGGAGGGTTTTTAGGACTGGGAATTGGTATGAGCAGGCAAAGTGATTTGTTTTTACCGGAACCGCATAATGATTTTATTTTTTCCGTTTTGGGTGAAGAGTTGGGTTTTGCGGGGACATTGTTAATACTTGTAGCATATTTGGCAATCTTCTTCATCGGTTTAATCATTGCTAAAAAAGCTAAAGATGACTTTGGGCAATTACTTGCCTTCGGTATTTCTTTTATGATTGTAACAAGCGCTTTTCTGCATGCTGCCGTTAGCATGGGGGTTATGCCTACAACAGGTATTACTCTTCCTCTGGTAAGCTTTGGAGGAACATCGATTATTGTTTTCGGTATTTCTATAGGAATACTGATTAATATTGGAATGCAATCGAAGTTAAAAAAGGTGAGAGTTAGAAAAAGGAAATGAATAGGAACAATATTTATAAATTTATATTTGCCGGCGGTGGCACCGGGGGACATTTGTTCCCTGCTGTTGCAGTAGCTGAACAGATTAGATTGTTAAAACCGGAAGCAGATATTCTATTTATTGGAACTAAGGAAAAAATTGAAGCTCGGGTTGTTCCCAAATTAGGATTTAAATTTAAAACAATTTGGATAAGCGGATTTTCAAGACAATTTAATTTAAGAAATTTAATATTTCCAATTAAACTTATAGTATCTATGTTTCAATCTCTAATTATAAATATCAAATTTAATCCCAAGGTGACTGTTGGTTCCGGGGCTTATGTCTCGGGACCTGTTGCATGGGGATCTTCTATAATGGGTGCAAAGATTGTCTTGATGGAGCAGAATAGTTATCCTGGTGTTACAAACCGTTTGCTGGAAAAGAAGGCTGAGCAAATCTATTTATGTTTTGAGGATTCCAAACAGTATTTCAGAAAACAAGATAAACTAAGAGTTGTAGGTAATCCAATCAGAACAGAATTAAAACTAAAGCAAAAGAGTGAAGCTGTAAAAGTTTTTGACCTTAACCCTGGCAAGAAAACTTTATTAGTATTGGGCGGCAGCTTAGGTGCGGCTTCTCTCAATAATGTTCTTGGTGATAAATTAAATGAATTAACAAAAGCAGGTTTGCAAATTATCTGGCAAACCGGTGAAATCTATTTTAATGTCTATAAAAAATTTAATAGTGAGCATGTAAAGGTTTTGCCATTTATAGAAGATATGTCCGATGCATACTCAGCAGCAGATTTGGTTGTTGCAAGAGCCGGAGCAACAACAATTGCAGAGGTTTCAACATTAGGACTTCCGGTTATATTTGTCCCTTCAAAAAATGTTGCGGCTAATCATCAGCTTATGAACGCAAAATCTTTAATTAACGAGGATGCAGCGGTTTTAATTAAGGATGATGATTTACAAGAAAAACTTGTTGATACGGTTATTGGCTTAATAAAGAATACATATCGCTTGGAAGAATTAAGTAAAAATATTAAGAAACTATCACGACCTAATGCAGCAAAGAATATTGCTGAAGAGGTTATTAAACTTGCGGAATTAAATTAATGTTTAGAACTGTAATTAAAAGAATTCACTTTGTTGGAATCGGCGGAATTGGAATGAGCGGATTAGCGGAAATTATGCTAAACCAAGGTTTTGAAGTATCAGGTTCCGATATGGCAAAGTCAGAGACAACCGATAGATTAAGCAGTTTGGGAATTCACGTTGATATTGGTCATGATGCAAAAAATGTTCATGATGTCGATGTACTTGTTTATTCATCAGCTGTATCAAAAGATAACCCTGAAGTTAAAGCTGCTATTGATAAAAAAATTCCTGTTATTAAGCGGGCTGAGATGTTGGCGGAAACAATGCGCATGAAATACGGAATTGGAATTGCCGGAACTCATGGTAAAACTACAACAACATCTATGGTTGGGCTTGTATTAACAGAAGGAGGAATTGATCCTACTATTATAGTAGGCGGTAAGTTAAGTAGTTTAGGCGGAACCAATGCTCGTTTGGGTAATGGTAAATATATTGTTGTGGAAGCGGATGAATTCGATAGAACGTTTTTAAAATTAACACCGACTATTGCCGCAATCACGACATTGGAAAAAGAGCATCTGGATACGTATAAAGATTTGGATGATATAAAAACCGCATTTGTACAGTTTGCAAACAAAGTACCGTTTTTCGGATTTGTTGTTTTATGCTTGGATGAACCGGCGTTGCAGGACATTATTCCCTTAATAAACAAAAAAATAATTACTTATGGTTTAACGTCTCAAGCTGATATTAGAGCTGTGGATATTGAACAAAAAGGATATGAAAGTTCATATAACGTAATATACAAGGGCAATGATCTTGGTCGTATTACTCTAAATATGCCTGGCACTCACTATATTAAAAATTCCTTAGTTGCAGTTGTTATTGCAAAGGAATTGGGAGTTAAATTCGAGATTATTAAAAAAGCACTCGAATCATTCAGCGGTGTTTATAGAAGGTTCGAAACAAAATATAAGAACAATATTTTAGTAATAGATGACTATGCACATCACCCGACAGAAATTAATGCAACATTAGCAGGAATTAGAAATGGTTGGAAAAAAAGATTGGTGGCTGTTTTTCAACCCCATCTTTATTCCAGAACAAAAGATTTTTATAAGGAATTTGGAAGATCTTTCCTTAATACGGATGTGCTTGTTTGTACTGACGTTTATCCCGCAAGGGAAAAACCCATTGAAGGTATTTCGGGAAAGCTTATTGCAGATACGGCAAAAGACTACGGGCATAAAAATGTTTTTTATGAGCCCGATAAAAATAAAATTCCTGAACTACTGATGAAAATTGAACAACCTGGCGATATTATTGTAACGATGGGTGCCGGCGATATTTGGCGGTATGGAGAAAAATTTGTGGAGTTATATAAAAAAAATAAATGATACTTACTAAGAAAAATATTGTAACCAGTTCAAGTTTGTTTTTTATCTTAATAATTGTAGTTATTTATATGGCTGCAATGGTTAAGAAGAAAGAAGGAAGGGAAATATCTAAAATTGAAATTTCCGGTATGCAATACCTTGCCGCAGATGAATACTTAAAATTTGCAAATCTTGATGATTCAAATAAATATAAAGATTTCGACCTCTCGTTAATAAAAGATAGATTGGAAAAACATCCCTATGTAAAAAATGCCGATGTAGCTTATATGGGTGAACATAAAGTATTGGTTAACATTACCGAAAAGAAAGTATATGCGATTTTTCTGTATAACAGTAAAAACTATTTGGTTACTGAAAAAGGACGAATAATTCGCGAGCAGCCGATTACCCAAAATTTGGATTTACCTATAATACAAAATGCTAAAATTTCTAAGAAAGAATTAAAAAAAGGCAATGGGCTTAAAAATAACGATATAAAAACTGCTTTGAAATTGATTAAAGCTGCTGAATTGGCCGATCCAAAAGTTTATGAAAATATCTCTACTATCAATATGAGAAAAGGGAAGGATATAATAGTAACTATGACGACATTCAATTGCCCTATTATTTTTGGTAGAGGAAAGGAAGTAAAAAAAATACTTTACCTGTGTAAACTATTCGATTCTGTTAAAAAAGAAAAAATAGATAAATATATAGCATATGTTGATTTGAGGTTTGATAATCATGTTTATATCGGTACTAAATCTTTTGAAGGTATAGATAAAGGAAGTAATTCATGAAAAGAGAAATAATAGCCGGTCTGGATCTCGGGACAACAAAGGTAGGCGCCGTTATTGCGGAAAGAACCGAGAACAAGTTAAACATAATGGGTTTTGGTGTCGCTCCATCCGATGGGCTTAATAGAGGATTAGTTGCCAATATTGGTAAGACCGCCGAGGCAATTAAAAAAGCTATGGATATTGCAAGTAATAGAGCTGATGTAAACATTAAAAGCATAAATGTTGGCGTTGCCGGCGAGCATATAACAAGTTTAAGACATAGAAACTATGTAACAATTAGTAATCAGGATAAAGAAATCACTCAAGCGGATATAGACAGATTAAAAGCGGATGTAAAAACTATAAGAATTCCTTCGGATAGACAGATTTTGCATATTATTCCGGAAGAGTTTTTTATTGATCATCAGGGTGGAATAGAAAACCCGATTGGAATGAGCGGTTCCAGATTGGAAGCGTTAAACCATGTTGTACTTGCTTCAATTCCGGCTATTCAGAATATTAGAAAATCTGTTGAGCGAGCCGGGTACACTGTCCAAAATTATATTTTACAACCCATTGCATCCAGCGTTTCCGTATTAGATGAAAACGAACAGGATTTGGGTGTGGTTTTAATTGATATAGGTGGCGGTACAACTGATGTTGCAATTTATCATGATAAAAGTATTAAGTATACAAAAGTAATAGGAGTAGCTGGAAATCAAGTAACGAACGATATTCGTGAATCATTGGGTATTGTAACAGCGGAAGCTGAAAAACTGAAAAAAGAATACGGCTATGCAACAGAAGAATCCATAATTAAAGATGAAGATATTTACATAAAAGGGGTCGGAGCCAGGGGGACTGTAAAAATTCCAATTACTTTACTGACTCAAATTATTCACATGAGAATGAAAGAGCTTTTTACAATTATAGATAATGACTTACGACAGACAAAATTTAAAAATAAAGTAAAAGCCGGCATTGTTTTAACCGGCGGAGGTTCGCTTTTAAGAGGAACTATTGAACTAGCAGAAGAGGTTTTCGGACTTCCTACCAGAATAGGAGTTCCGTTGGAATTAGGCGAAGGGTTGTCGAATGAAATTGAAAGTCCGGAATTTGCTACAGTAGCGGGGTTGATTAAAGGAATCCCCGGTTCAACTTCATCCGAGAATACTTCGTCGTCCAAAATTAAGAAACATTCTGGTAATGTTAGTTTAACAAAGTTATTTAAGAAAGTACAAGAATTTTTTGATGAATTATAAAAACCACAGCAAGGAGGACTAAAATGTCAAATTTCTTTACCTTAGACAAGAATGAACCGTTATCGGCAAAATTAAAAGTAGTTGGTGTTGGTGGCGGTGGTTGTAATGCTATTGAAAGTATGATGACCAAGGGATTATCCGGCGTTGAATATGTTGCTATAAATACTGATGCCCAAGTTTTGGGAATGAGCAACGCCGATCACACACTTCAAATAGGAACTAATATAACAAGAGGACTTGGTGCAGGTGCCGATCCAAATGTAGGACGAAAAGCAATTGAAGAAGACAGGGATAAAATTGCAAAATTGCTTGAAAATACCGACATGGTATTTGTTACTGCCGGAATGGGCGGAGGTACCGGAACCGGAGGCGCTCCTATCGTAGCCTCCATTGCTAAAAGCGTAGGCGCTTTGGTAATAGGTATTGTTACAAAACCATTTAAGTGGGAAGGTAAACTTAGAATGATGAATGCCGAAGAAGGAATTCACGAACTAAGGAGAAATGTTGATAGTTTAATTGTTATTCCAAATGATAGATTACTCAATATACTCGACGGAACCGTTTCGGCAAGAACAGCTTTTGATAAACCGAATGAAGTTCTTTATGAAGCAACAAGAGGAATTGCAGATATAATTACAATTCCCGGTATTATAAATGTCGATTTTGCAGATGTACGTTCGGTGATGAATGCAAGCGGGGAAGCAATTATGGGATGCGGTGTAGCAGCCGGAGAAAATAGAGCCATAGAAGCTGCTCAAAAAGCTATCTCTTCTCCGCTATTGGAAGGAGTTAGTATAAAAGGCGCTAAAAACTTGTTGTTAAACGTTACCGGTTCAGAAGACTTAACTATGCAGGAAATTGATGAAGGCAACAGAATTATTTACGAAGCTGCTGGTGAAGAAGCAAATGTAATATTTGGCTGGGTAAGTAAAGAAGATATGAACGAATATGTTTCCTATACTGTTATTGCTACCGGATTTGGTCCTACAGAATCAAAAATTCAATCGAAAATAAAAGATGAACGGGAAAAGAGCAAAAAGAAAGCAGAAAAATATTTCGGCGGTTTCGCTATTGATAAGACCGAAGCAAATGAAACTGTTAATTTAGACGAACCGACAATATTTAGAGTTAAAGGTTCTAAAAATATTTTATCTTCGGACGAACCAATACCTCAAAGCGGATATAAACTGGATCAGTTGGATGCATTTGAGAAAGTAGAAGTAAAACAAAATAAAATTGATGACGATGACGATGAAGGATCCTCGTTCTTGAGGATGATGATGGACTAAGACCCTTGATTTATGATAAAAGGCTGTATTTAGTTTCGGTATTGCTGTGGTTGAAAAAATCGAAATAGTACAGCCTTTTTCATATTAAAATAATTATTATTAGAATTTGTATATTGAATCTTTATGCAATAATTTGCAATGTTTAATATTGAATTATATATGTGTACAACATGCTATGTTGTCCTTTTATAAAATATTTTTATGAATGAACTAATAATATGGTTGATAAATCACATAAGCGAGTTAATAAAGAAATACGGCAAGCAGTTTACAAATGAAATTTAT
>CBEVZC010000076.1:0-14283 GCA_965554225.1 uncultured bacterium
TTTGAGTTTGGGATTACTGTTAAAAGTAACGGCGACGATTTTAAGCTTACTTCTTACCAGTGCTCCTTTATTCTTAAACTTGCCGACAATGATTATAACGGGTTATCTTTTTCTTACATCGACGGTTCTTCTCAACTTGAGAATTTCCCCGCTCACTTACTTGTTTTTTCTTCAAACAACAATTCTAGTTACATCGCTTTTGCTTCTAATGCTGGCAGCGATATTATTTCTAGTCAGGAAACTTTTATTGGTAAATTCCATATCGTTAGAAACAAGACTTTCCCCAACGAACTTCCTTATATTAATTGGAATTTCTTAGGCGATATCAACACCATTATTACAGGCAATCTCTTCGCCGATATTACCGTCCCCGATTTTTTTTCCAGCTCGCTTATTAATGACAACTGGGATAATACAGATGACAATAATAGTAAAATTGGTAAACTTAATATTAACTCCGCTGCAGCTTCTTCTACTTCCGATGTCTATACTTCCGCTATGAAAACTATTGACGGCAAAGGCTTTAATGACGGTGATGCTTATTCACGCTGGGCTACTACTCCTATGCCGGCTTCTATTATCTTCGACTTGGGAGAGATTAAGAGGATTGCTAAGACCCGCTTCGCTTTTGCCGAGTTCAGCTCAGGTAGAATTTATCAATATACGGTTAAAGTTTCTAAGGACAAGGAAGAGTGGTTTAATGTGCTTACTAACGTGTCTTCCGAGCCTAAGGAATGGAGCGAAAAGACGTTTGATGCTGTTGAGGCTCGATATGTAAAACTTGTCTTTTTAAGCAGTACTAACAACAAGGGTAATTGGGCTAATCTCTGGGAAGCTGAGCTTTTGGGCACTAATCTTGATGGAACTTTGGCCGATACTAAAGATAATAATGTTCCCGATAGTTTTGAGCTTTATCAAAATTACCCTAATCCTTTTAATCCTACTACTACGGTAAGGTTTTTTATGAAACAAGAGGGTAATGTTAAGCTGGAAGTATATAATATGCTTGGTGAGAAATTGCTCGACTTGCTTAACGAAAGATTGGCCGAGGGAAATCATGAGGTATTAGTTGACGCTAGTAATTTAGCCAGCGGTGTTTATATTTACAGACTAAACGTTAATAATTCTTTCGCCAAAGCTAAAACTATGACACTGTTGAAATAAGGAATTTAATAAACTGATAATAAAAAGAAACTATTTACAGTAATCTCATAATTTCTGAAAATAGCATTTCTTTTTGATCTTTTCGACAATATTTTTAGATTCGAACCCAATTACTTGCTTCTAATTGTTAAAAACATTATGTTGCACCTTAATTTTTTTTGACTTAGTTATTTGATTTTTAGATACAAGGAACTTTTTATATAAATTCATAATATCTTTCTACCCAAAATTCTCCAAATTTCTTACCCACTGTAACATTTTTTGAAAATGTATCTGTTTTTCGCACGAACACTTGGTTAGACTCAAAGGACATTCTTCGCATTGTTCTATCCCTTTTAAGATGTTATATAACCATGGAGTTATAAAATTGTTAACACTTAACCATTTCCATATTTACCTAATACGTTTTTTCAAAAGTATATTTGCTTTTAAAATTATCTTCTTTTTTTTAACAATCTTTTTTCTAAATACTCTTTCTGCTCAAAATAATTACTTTATGGATATTACCGACGGTTCATATATCAGCGAAAACGAGTTCGAGTTTGATGTTAAACTTTATAGTACCGGTTCAAATTTTGAACTTACCGCTTTTCAGTGTGCATTAGACTTAGAGTTCTCAGACGGAAACTACGATAGTTTAGAGTTTCGCTATGTTGATAGATCTACAGAGTATTTGATTTTTCCTTCTCATTTTACAATTAGCATAGACTCAAACAGCAATTTTGCAACTTTTGTATTTGCTTCTCAACCTGGGAGTGATATAATAACTTCAGAAGTAAAGTCAGTTGGAAAGTTTATTGTTAAAAGATCACAGAAGTTTAATGCAGTAAGATCTACTTTAACTTGGAATTTCCAAGGAACATTTAACATAATATTAATGGGTGCGTCGTTCGCAAATATCACTGACTCAGCTTCTCATAAAAGTAATTTTTCAATTTTGTCTACAAAAATTATTAATATGAAAAAACTGGATGTTGTTAATGTTTCGGCTAGTTCGACACTAAAAGGAACATTCGTTGCTTCCAACACAATTGACGGGTTCGGATATTATTCTGGAAATCCAAACTCAAAATGGGAGAGCAAGTATATTTCCGCCTCATTAATATTTGACCTGGGCTTAAAGAAAAGTATTCAGAAAACCAGATTCTCATTTGAGAATTTCGAAATTGGAAAATTGTATAAATATTCTATCCAAACTTCATTATTTCAAGAAAGTTGGAATAATGTAATACCAGAGGCTTACTCAGAGGCAAACGAGTGGAGTGAACAAAGATTTCCTCCTGTAATAGGAAGATATATAAAACTAAATTTTCTGAGTGATCCATCCAACTTGGGTTTAATTCCAGGGTTGTGGGAGGCGGAATTTTGGGGTGCTTCTAACGAGGACAACTTAACCGACGTGAAGAAAGATGAGATTCCAATGAAATTCGAACTGTATCAAAATTATCCCAATCCTTTTAACCCTACAACAACCATTAGCTTTGAACTAAAAAAAGAAGGTCATGCTAAATTAGAGATTTATAACATGCTTGGTGAAAAATTGTTTATTGTGCTCGACAAAAGAATGGCTAAAGGAAAACACGAAGTGTTGGTCGATGCAAGTAATTTAACAAGCGGCGTTTACATTTATCGACTTAATGTTGATAATACTTTTGTTAAGGCTAAAAAAATGACTTTGTTGAAATAGTTTTTATATCTAAATTATTTAATTAATACAAGTTTTTTTACATTAACAAAACTCTTTGCGCTTCCTTGTAAGTTTGCTTTAAGCCTATAAAAATAAATTCCACTTGGTAAGCCGTGCGCATTGAATTGTACCTCGTAATTTCCTGCTCCCTGTTTTTCATTAACCAACGTCGTAATTTCTTTTCCCAGTACATCATAAATACTTAGATTAATGCTGTAAAGAGAGTTGTTTTGTTTCTCCGCACGTGGTATCGAGTACTTAATCTTGGTCGTTGGATTAAATGGATTTGGATAATTCTGTTCAAGACTAAATGTTGTGGGTAATTTTGTATTTGCTTCTTTTGTGCCTGATGGGATATCAAAATATTTGATCATGCTTCTTTCTATCGCAGTATTAATTTTTGCAATACTTGTATCCGCAGCCAAAACGAATCCAACAGTAGCCTTTTCGCCCGGACTTAAATTATAAGGTCCTCCCGAAACAACAAAAGATATATCTCCAGGACTAACTTGGCTATACGTTAAGCCGCTCGAGATCGTTGCCCACTTTTCGCTGTCTGTAAAACCATCAAATGAGATTGCTCTTCCGCCATCGCCTTTTTCATTCATTGCATAAAATCCATATTGATCTGAAGAGATTAGTGATGCGCCAATAATTGTTGACGGAGTTTTGTTCTTACTAAAAGCATAACCAAAATTGCTTACGGTATCATAACTAATCACATCATTGGAAGCATCTGTAGAATCAATATCAAAATCAAAGTACAAACCAACATAAAGGTTGTTTATGTTTACACCCGATTTGTTTTGCATCCTATATCTCAAGATAATATAGTTTTTATCTTCCTCTCCGGAATAAGAAAAACTATTGAGTGTTGTTTCAAGACCAAGCTTAGTACCAATTGTATTATCGTCATTAAATATTGTTTCCCCTTCCTGATCTGCCTCTAACCCAGGAGTATCAATCACAAATTGTCGAATCGTCTTAAAATCATTGTCTTTGGCTCCGGCATCAGTATCTCTGGCACAATCATTTATACTTCCTTCAGACGTTCCATATACAAGGGCTCCTTCGAACATGAGATTAGTACCATTTTTATACTTAAATCCTTCACCCCTTTTATTATTAGGATAGTCATCAAACCCCAAAGAACCGTTGCTGTTTATAGTTAACGCTATATCGTTTACATTTTGTGTGGCATAAGTAGGATTAATAGTTATCGTAATCCATTGGTAATCCGAATACGATCCATCATTAAAATGAATTAGGAGGTTTGCATCAAGATTTACAAGAGATGTTTGTGCAATAGTAAAACTAAATTTATCGGTATTATTGTTTTTGGTCTCGAGTGTATTCATGCTTCCGACAGTTATACTGGATTTATCAACCGTTAGTAGGCTCGATTTACTTTCTAATTGAATATTTAAATTACCGGTCGGACTTAAGTAATTTTCGAAGGATATTTCCACATCAACTCTTTCTCCGGACTCAAAAATACCATCACCATCACCTTTATCATAAAATTTTACTCCCGTTACTCTTACTGATTTTGAGTTGGTATTGTTTAGTGCCCTGTAAGCATTTATTCTACCAAAACCCAACATGTTTTCAAAACCGGTATTCTTTGCGTCTATGTTATAAGAGTTAACCCTTACTTGTTCCGCAACCTGCAGCGGATTGTATGAAGGGAAGTGATTGGTAACCAGCGCTGCCAGTCCGGCAACGACGGGTGACGCCATGGATGTACCGCTTAAAAACGTATAAGTATTGTTCATCCAGGTAGACCAAGTTGAAACACCTGGTGCGCTTACATCAACGTTAATTCCATAATTTGAAAATCCGGCTTTTCTATCTGATGTATCCGTTGCTGCAACAGATAAAACACCATTATAATAAGCAGGGTAAAAAAGCTCTTTAGAGTTATCGTTTCCTGCCGCAGCGACAACGAGAGCTCCATTAGCAACGGCATAATCTATTACGGCTTGGGCAGCGTTGGAATATCCCGCTCCGCCCCAACTGCAATTAATTACTTTTGCTCCGTTATCAACAGCATAAATTATTCCCTTATAACCAAATGCTATAAGCGCGTTTCCATTATCATCTCTAATATTATCTTGAGAAACCTTTACCGCCATAAGTTTACTATTAAACCCAATAGATGCAACTCCGGTTTCGTTATTTGTAACAGCGCTTGCTATTCCAGCTACGTGTGTTCCATGGTCCGGTCTGTCTTCCATCGGATTGTTATCGGGCGTTCCGCTAAGCCCGCCAAAGTCCCAGCCTCTGTAATCATCCACATATCCATTGTTATCATCATCAAGTCCGTTGTTTTCAATTTCGCCGGGATTAATCCAAATATTCGCTGCTAAATCCGGATGATCCCAATCTATTCCTGTATCAACTATACCAATAACAACATCAGGGCTTCCTTTGTCTAAATCCCAAGCTAATTTTGCTTGTATTTTTTTGAGGTAACTTAGTGTACCATCAATATATTTAGGATCATTTGGTTCAAACGCAGTTTGATATAAATAATGGGGTTCCGCCCATTTAATTTCATTACTTTTTTTTAATTTTGCTGAAATTTTTATTGGATCTATGTCAGAACTAAAATATATGCTTTTAATATTATTTAGCTTTTCCTCTGCGATCTTATTGAGAGCTGTAACAGGGAATTTGTTCTTAATTTTTAAAACGCTTGCTTTGTTAAGTGTTTTTTTACCTGAATTAATTATTTTTTCAACTCCCATAACGTTTGCATTTGTCTCGTCTTTAAATTTTACAATAACTCTATCTGCAAAGTAGTATTTTCCGTTTTTATGTATTACTTTTTGACCAAATAAACCGGTAAATGAAATACTAAATACTAATACAATGAGTAACAAAACTGTTTTTAAAGGATTCATGTCTGCTCTTTTTAAGTTCATACGAAAATGGAGATAAATTTTAATTAAGTCAACAGTAAAAACAATACACTTTCGGATATAAAAAACCCCGATTTTCAATATACAAGAAAAACGGGGTATTAAAAATTAAGCTATACTTTTTTCTAAAGATGTTAATTCGCTCGCTATTTCAAGCGCATTATCAAGGTCGTTTATTATATCATTAACATTTTCAATACCAACCGACAATCTTACAAGACCATCGGTTATTCCTGCTGCTTCGCGAGCTTCTTTACCCATAGAATGGTGTGTCATGCTAGCCGGGTGCTGAATAAGGGTTTCTACTCCTCCTAAACTTACGGCTAATTGACAAAACTTTACATTATTCATAACAGCTCTGCCGGCATTAACACCTCCTTTAAGCTCAAAGGAAATCATTCCTCCGGTACTATGGTGTTGTTTTTGAGCGATATCATATTGAGGATGGCTTTTTAACCCAGGATATCTTACCCATTTAACTTGCGGATTATTTTCTAAAAACTCTGCTATTTTCTGTGCGCTTTTGCTATGCTTTTCCATTCTAAGCGAGAGCGTTTTTATTCCTCGATGAACAAGAAAAGCATTAAACGGATCTATAACTCCTCCAATTTGGTTGAGTGTTTTTCTCATCGCTGTATATAAGATTTCGTCTTTAGCAACAATTACACCCGCAACAACATCTGCGTGCCCATTTAAAAATTTTGTTAAACTGTGTACAACTACATCGGCGCCTAAATCCAACGGTCTTTGGAGAGCCGGACTCATAAATGTATTGTCTACAACCATATAAGCATTGTTTTGGTGTGCTAACTTTGCAACCTCCTCAATATCTGTGATTTCTAACGTCGGGTTTCCGGGTGTTTCTATATAAATGATTCTTGTGTTTTCTTTAATAGCATTATTTACCTCATTAACATCCGAGGCATGAACAAATGTTGTTTCAATATCAAATTTTTTCATAACTGTTTCAAGCAGGGTGGCCGTTGGTCCGTAAACAGCTTTTGAGCAAATTACATGCTCCCCTGCATTAAGCAGAGATGCAAAAACGGTATGAATTGCCGCCATCCCGCTTCCGCAGCCTAAGGCTTTGTATCCATTTTCTAAATCGGCAACAGAGTTTTCCATTGCTTCTACGGTTGGGTTTTTCATGCGGGTATAAATGTATCCTTCCTCGTCTCCCTTAAAAAGAGCCGCGCCGTGTTCTGCAGATTCAAACTTAAATGTTGATGTTTGATAAATTGGCGGTACTACCGGACCATATTGATACTCGCCTATTCCGGCATGTACACATTTAGAATCGAAATTTTTGTTATTGTGGTGTAACATTTTATTACCTGTAATTTAATTATATATTCAGCTCAGACTCATCTTGTTCTTTAACATCAGAATTGCTCCCGTTTGTTAATTCTGAATCATCGTGAGCAACTTTTGCAATATCGGCAATTGAGTCACCTTCTTTAAGTCGTATAACTCTAACTCCTTGTGTATTACGACCCATAACTCTTATGTTCTTTATCCCCTGTCTAATAACCATTCCTTGTTCTGTAATTATAACTAGCTCATAATTATCATTTACTTCCATTAATGCAATAAGCTTTCCGTTCTTATCTCCGGTTTTAACCGTTATAACACCTCTGCCGCCACGATGAGTAATGCGATAATCATCAAGACTGCTTCGCTTACCGAAACCTTTATTAGTAACAACTAAAAGCGTTGAAACGTTTTTTACAACTATAAATCCAACAACCTCGTCGTCAGGCTTAAGTTTAATACCTCTAACGCCCGTTGCTGTTCTTCCCATGCTTCTAACATCTTTTTCCTTGAAACGAATTGCCATACCGTTTCTAGTTCCAATTACAATATCGTTTGTTCCGTCTGTAAGTTTAACTTCAACAAGATTGTCACCTTTCACTAAGTTTATTGCTTGTATTCCACCACGGCGTACATTAGAGTAAGCGGAAAGTTGAGTTTTCTTAATTGTACCTCTTTTAGTAACCATTACAACAAACTTATCCTCGCTAAACTCTTTCACAGGAACAAAAGCTGTGATTTTTTCATCTTTTTCCTTTTGCAGAAGATTAACGATAGATCTTCCACGGGAAGCTCTGCCGCTTTCCGGAATTTCATAAACCTTTAGCCAATATACTTTTCCCTTGTCGGTGAAAAACATTATATATTGATGTGTTGATGCAATAAACATATGCTCAATGAAATCCTCGTCCTTTGTTTTAGCTCCCGTTACACCTCTTCCGCCACGACCTTGTTTGCGGTAGCCGGAAACAGGAAATCTTTTAATAAAACCTTTATGAGAAATAGTAACAACAACATCTTCTTCGGCTATAATATCTTCAATTGAAAACTCTTGAGTATTAAGGATTATTTCTGTTCTCCTTTCGTCGCCATAACGCTTTTTAATGTCAAGCAATTCCTCTTTTATAATCTTAAATCTTTTTGTCTCGCTATCTAAAATTCCCCTCAGTCTTTCTATGGTTTGAATTACTTCTTTATATTCTTTTTCTATTTTTTCTCTTTCAAGACCCGTCAGACGTTGCAGACGCATATCCAAAATAGCTTTAGCTTGAATTTCGGATAAATCGAATTTTTTAATCAGGTTTTTCTTCGCTGTATCTACATCCTTAGATTTCTTAATAGTTGCAATAACCTCATCAATATTATCTAAGGCAATTATATAACCCTCTAAGATGTGTGCTCGTCTTTCTGCCGCTTCTAAATCAAACTTGGTTCTACGTATTAGAACTTCCATCCGGTGATCAACAAAGTGCTGCATTGTCTCTTTCAGTGTAAGAACTTTTGGAACACCATTAACCAAAGCAAGCATAATAACACCGAAGGTCGTCTGCATTTGTGTATGCTTGTAAAGCTGATTCATAACCACAGCCGGCTGTGCATCTCTTTTTAATTCAATTACAATACGCATACCGTCTTTATCCGACTCGTCTCGTACGTTCGAAATATCTGTTATCTTTTGACCTCTTACCAACTCGGCAATTTTTAGAATTAAATTTGCCTTATTAACTTGGTAGGGTAATTCGGTTATTATTATACTTTCTCTATCATTTTTATGAGTTTCAATATTAGCTTTTGCGCGTACTATAACTTTTCCTCTTCCGGTCGTATATGCTTCTCTTACTCCTTCGTACCCATAAATAATTCCTGCTGTCGGGAAATCCGGCGCTTTTACATACTTAATTAAGTCTTCGGCTGTTAAATTAGGCTTATTAATTAAAGCAATAATTCCATCAACAACCTCACTAAGGTTATGGGGGGGAATATTAGTTGCCATTCCAACAGCTATTCCGCTCGCTCCGTTTACCAATAAATTGGGAAGATAAGAAGGCATTACGGTGGGTTCTTGAAGTGATCCGTCAAAGTTTGGTACAAACTCAACAGTATTTTTATCTAAGTCTCTAAGCATTTCTTCTGAAATTCTTTTTAACCTCACCTCTGTATAACGCATTGCAGCAGCAGAGTCACCATCTACCGAGCCAAAGTTTCCCTGCCCATCAATTAATGGATACCGAAGCGAGAAGTCTTGTACCATTCTAACCATCGTATCATAGACCGCAGTGTCTCCATGGGGATGATACTTACCTAAAACCTCACCAACTACACGAGCTGATTTTTTATATGGTTTGTTATAAGTCATGCTCAGCTCGTGCATACCAAAAAGCACTCTTCGATGTACTGGTTTAAGTCCGTCTCTAACATCCGGCAAAGCTCTTGCAACTATCACTGACATAGCATAATCGATATAAGAAGACTTCATTTCGTCTTCTAAAGAGACCGGTTGTATTTTTTCAAAAAATGTTGCCATAATTGTTTATTTCTCGTTATTGTTCTAAAATTTTTACTTTATGTTTAATAAATCAAATATCTATATTTGCATATTTAGCATGTTTTTCAATAAACGCTCTTCTCGGTTCAACAGCATCACCCATTAATGTTTCAAAAATTTTATCCGCCACTGCTGCACTTTCTAAGTTAACCTGCAGAACCGTGCGTGTTTCCGGATTCATTGTTGTTTCCCAAAGTTGGTGCGGATTCATTTCACCCAAACCTTTATAACGGGAAATATTAACGCCTTTAATTTTATCACCATCTTCAGGGTTGTGTTTAACTTTCATTCTTAAAAGTATCTTTTCCTTTTCTGCATCATCATAGGCATAAACTTCTTCTTTTCCTTTTTTTATTTTATAAAGCGGGGGTTGTGCAATAAAAATTCTACCTGTATTAACAAGCTCCTTCATGTATCTATAGAAAAATGTTAATAACAAAGTTCTAATATGGCTTCCGTCCACATCGGCATCGGTCATAATTATTATTTTACCATACCTAGCTTTTTCATGATTAAAATCTTCACCAATTCCTGCACCAACTGCGGATATCATCGCTTTAATTTCATTGTTTTCTAAAATTTTATTGATCTTAGCTTTCTCAACATTTAATATTTTACCGCGCAACGGAAGTATTGCTTGAAAGCGTCTATCTCTACCTTGCTTAGCAGATCCACCGGCTGAGTCACCCTCGACTATATAAATCTCAGTATGTTCCGGATCGGTAATTGAGCAGTCTGCAAGTTTTCCTGGTAAATGAATTGAGTCAAGAGCGCTTTTTCTTCTCACAAGATCTCTAGCTTTTCTTGCTGCTTCTCTCGCTTCAGCAGCTCTAAAACATTTATCAATAATTTTCTTTCCTACAGATGGGTTTTCCTCTAAATAGTCAGATAACTTTTCCCCGACAATAGTCTCAACAATTGATTTTACCTCACTATTTCCTAATTTTGTTTTTGTCTGCCCTTCAAACTGAGGTTCAAAAACCTTAATGGAAATTACGGCTGTTAATCCCTCTCTGAAATCGTCACCGGTAAGTGTGATTTTTTTGTTTTCTTTAATCAGTTTGTTTTTTGCAGCATAACTATTTAGAGTTCTCGTGAGAGCTGTCTTAAATCCAACTAAGTGAGTTCCACCTTCGGTAGTATTAATATTATTTACATAAGAGTGAATATTATCGGAATATGCATCGCTATATTCAAAAGCAATCTCTACAGGGGTACCGTCTTTCTCACCCTCAATATAAACCGGTTTGTGCAAAACATTTCTTGTTTCATCTAAATACCTCACAAACTCAACTATTCCACCTTTATAATGATGCTCAGCTTTTTCTCCATCTATCTCATCTCTTAATTCAATAGTAATATTTTTGTTCAAAAAGGCAAGCTCTCTCATTCTATCATTTAAGGTATCGAACTTGAATTTTGTCGTTTTGAAAATCTCTCTATCTGGAAAAAATGTAACTTTTGTTCCAGACTCATTTTTACTAACCTTTCCAATTTCTTTAACGTTGTCTTTTGGAATACCGCGTTTATACTCTTGACGGTATAGCTTTCCTCCCCTTTTAACCTCTACAACTAACCACTCTGAAAGGGCATTTACAACCGAAACGCCAACGCCGTGAAGTCCACCTGAAACTTTATAAGAGTTCTTATCAAATTTTCCGCCGGCATGTAATACTGTCATAACAACTTCAAGCGCAGACCTATTTTCCTCAGGATGTAAGTCTACAGGAATTCCTCTTCCCATATCTTCTACTGTAACACTGCCCTCTTTATTTATTGTTATGATTACCCTTTCGTTATATCCTGCAAGAGCCTCATCAATACTGTTATCAACCACCTCATTAACTAAATGGTGCAGTCCTCTTGCACCAACATCTCCAATATACATTGCCGGTCTTTTACGAACAGCTTCTAAACCTTTCAGTACGTTTATATTTTTAGCCGTATAGTTTTTCTGCGCTTTTTCTTTTGTCACAATTATACCTTTCCTTATTTGCTGAATTTAATATCTTGTATAAGTTTTTCTTTTATAAAATCATTTATTGTTTTTATTACTTTCTTTTTATTTAGATTTAATTCGCTTCTTAGAACCGAGTTCTCAACACTTAAAAAGAGAGTAGTATTAAGTATCTTTTTTATTCTAACGAAACCTTGAAGTTTTGGAAACATTTTGTAAAAATTATCTATAATTTCCTGCTCCTTTGCCGCTTTTATAAAAAACTTAAAAGATTTATCCGACTCTAAAATTTCACCAACGCTTTTAGCTTTACTACGCATAAGCGGTTGTCCCATTATTAAGCGATATTGTAATATCATCATCAGATTTTGTTAAATACTCCGAGTTTGCAAAATCAGTAAGCGTAATAAATGCTTGTCCAACTTCTTTTAAAAATCTACTAATTTTTTTTACTCTGTTAGAATCCAGTTCTCCAAAGACATCATCCATCAAAAAGATGGGTGTTTTATTTAATTTGTCTTGCATGTAAAAAAATTGGCCGAATTTTAATGCAATCTGAAATGTTTTATTTTGTCCTTGGGATCCATATTTTTTTAACTCAAATCCATTAATAAAAAAAATAAAATCATCTCTATGAGGACCAATAAGATTTAATCCTCTAATAATTTCTTCTTGTTTCTTTTTCTTAATCAACTTCTCAAAAAGATCTTTTATATTTGTATTTTCATCATCATTTTGTAAAAATCTATATTTAATTATAGGAATTTCTTTTTCTTCCATAATTTTCTTATATGACTCACCTACGAACTTTTCGAACTCTTTCACAAAAGATAATCTATGCTTTATTATCTCTGTTCCTGTTTTTATAAGAGTTTTTGTCCAAACATCTAATTCATCTAAAAGCATTGGATTGTTTGTTTCTTTAATTTTGTTCAGCAAAGACGTTCTCTGTCTTAAGATTTTATTATACTCCAAAAGCATTTTAAGATATGTTTCGCTCGACTGTGAAATTACGGAATCAATAAATTTACGTCTATGAGATGGAGATCCTGTTGTTATAAAATGATCAGACTGTGTTAAAGTTACGACAGGAAACTTACCAATTATTGATGATGATCTATATATTTGTTTGCTATTAAGGAATATAATTTTTTTGCCGTTTTCAATATTATATAAAATTTGAATATTACTCTTTGATCCGTTATTAAATTCTCCTTTTATTTCAAAAAAATTACTTTTGAAATTTATTGCCTCGCTGTCAGAAGATTGAGTTAGACTTTTTGAAGTACACAAATAATAAATTGCCTCAAGCAGAGATGTTTTTCCCTGACCATTTCCACCAATTATATAATTTAGTTTTTGGGAAAAGTTTATGGTTGTATGTTTATGCAGCCGAAAATTTTTTAATTCTAAATATCTCAATGTCATACTAATTATTCAAACGAACCGGCATAAGAAGCATCATTAAATCTTGGTTTTCCTTCTCTTTAGTCGGATAAATTATTACTGCTTTTGTTGGAGAATGTAATTTAAATACCAGCTCTTCTTCTGTACTCATATGACTTAATACATCATTAACATACGAAGAGTTAAAACCAATATCTAAAGGATCGCCGTCATATTCACAAAGAATATTTTCTTTACCGGAAGCACCAAGATCAACATCTTCTGCAGAAATCTGTAAATTATTATTATTAACGGAAAACTTAACTCTTCTTGTATTAGTTGAAGAAAAAAGCATCATTCTTTTAATAACATCGTGTATTTCTTTTGTTTTTACTTTTAGATTAAATTCATTTTCCAACGGTATTACACTTTTATAATCAGGATACTTATGCTTAATTAACCTTGAAATTAATTCAATGCCATTTAAACTAAACGATATATGAGTTTTGCTTAAATAAACTTTTACATCTCTCTCATCAAGGAGTTTTAATAAGACTGTAATTGCTTTTTCAGGAACTATATATTGCTCGTTAAAATCAACATTAATATCTTTTCGCAATAAATCAACAAGTCGATGACCATCGGTTGCTACAATTCTAAATCCCTCGTCAGAAAAATCAAACAGAGCACCCATCATAGCAGGACGCATCTCTTCCTTACTTAAAGCAAAAGAGGATTTTTCGAGTGCATATTTTAAGTCGTTTCCGCCAATAGAAATTTCATTTATATCCTCACCTTCATTAGATTTATCAGGAAAAGATGGAATATCCGGGAAGTCCTCAGAATCTAAATAACTTAAATTATACTGGCCGTGCTCTGTTGTTAAGCTAATCTTACCGTTCGGTAAAACTTCGAAGTTTAGAGTTGTATCTTTAAGGGATCTTACTACATCATATAAAAGTTTAGCAGGTAATAGTATTTTTAAGTTTTCTTCAGTTACAATATTTAATGACGATTTTAATGATATCTCAAGATCAGTAGCGTAAATTGTTAATGCGCCGTTAGAAATATCGAAAAGAAAATTTTCCAGTACCGGCATTGGAGTTCTCGAAGGAACAGCGGGAAAAACCCGAGCAAGAATTTTTTCCAGTTCTTTACTATTAACCTTGAATTCCATAAATCATCCTCTGAATTTTTATTAGTTTTTAATATAGAAATTTACCAAATATTACCGTTATATTCAATTTTCAACCATGTTCACAAACACAGGGCTCTTTATTAATATTAGTTATTTATTTTAAATAAAATA
>CBEVZC010000077.1:0-14222 GCA_965554225.1 uncultured bacterium
AGATAATTACATTGCCGTTCAGTTCTTAGGTTCCAATCAAAAATATGACAGTGTGGATTTTGTCTCATGGCAATTTCGTAATACAACCGATCCGAACTTTTTTGCCCCGCAAGACGATATTCAGAGATTTACAAAATTAGAAGGGTTCTTCGGAGGTAATAATAGGTTTGGCAGCGGAGTAAGTGAAGCTGCGTTAAAACAACCCAGCAACAGATCTATTCTGGTTTCTGCAGGACCTTTTACATCAATAGCTCCGGGTGATTCCGTTAATATCACCTTTGCAATTGTAGCTGCAAAAAAATTCGGTAACGACCTTGCACAGTTTGATACCGAAGTACAAAAGACAAATCTTAAAATAAATGCCGGTTGGGCTTTAAGAGCTTATAACGGTGAAGATAAAAACGGGAATGGAATATTAGATCCCGGCGAAGACCAAAATGGTGACGGTATTTTAACGCGTTATGTTTTACCGGCTCCTCCTGTTTCTCCGCATGTAAAGGTTATTCCGGAAAGCCGGAAAGCAACAATATATTGGGATAAACGCTCGGAAAACTCAATCGATCCTATATCTTCTAAAAAAGATTTTGAGGGTTACAGGGTTTACAGAACTAATACCGGATTCGATTTAACTACTTCCCAGAATTTAAATAAAGATTTAATTAAAATCGCCGAATTTGACAGCGCTGGAGATAATATCGGGTTTAATACGGGATTTGATTTTATTGAACTGGATAAACCTGTTACATTTCCAAACGACACAACTAAATATTATTATAAATTTGAAATTAATAATTTACTCAACGGCTGGCAGTATGTTTATTCCGTAACGGCTTTTGATGAAGGTGACCCGGAAAATAATCTTGGAAGCTTAGAATCGAGCAAATTGGCAACTGCAGAGCGTATATTACCGGGTACACCGCCTACCTCAAAAGAGGATACAAAAGTTGGAGTATATCCTAATCCCTATTACGGAACTGCATTTTGGGACGGGGCTTCCGAAAGGCTGCGGAAAATTTACTTCTATAATTTACCAAGTCAATGCCAAATCACGGTTTATACTTTAGCCGGGGATATTGTAAAAAGAATTGATCACAATCAGCAGAGCAACGGTTCCGATTTAAGGTGGTTTGAAACATTTTCTAAAAAGGGCGATCAAAAAATGTCCGGCGGTGAGCATGCTTGGGATTTAATTACGGATAATGATCAAGCTGTTGCTACGGGTTTGTATTTATTTAGTGTGAAGGATTTATCGACAGGAAATATTAAAATAGGTAAGTTTTTAATAATTAAATAAGGAAAGTGAAAAATGAAAAAAATATCAACAATGCTTTTCAGCATTCTATTTGCGGTAAGTATTTTTGCTCAGACATATCCCGAAGTTTCGATAAAGGATATTCAGTTTGAACTTGCAGATTCTTTGCTGTTTTATGGTGCTCAAAGTGGTGAACCTAAACCAAATTTTTTGGGTGACACGGTTGTTGTAACCGGAGTAGTAATGAATCCGCCATACCAAGGCGTTAATCCGGATAGTACAAGAACATTACATGCCGGAGCGGCTGCAATTTATTTACAAGATACAGCTCAAACCGAGTGGTCGGGAATTTTGGTTAGAGATCCGGGGGCATTCCCTGCTTTTGCGGTTCTTGATACGGGTTTGGTTATTAAATTCACTGCTGTTGTAAGTGAATTCTTTACAACTACACAATTAAGCGTTGTGGATTTTCAAGCTTCAAATATTTTGGGCTCACAAGAAAGACCTCAGCCTGTTGAATTAACGTTAGATTCTTTGGTAGAAATTGGTACCTCTAATCCAAATTTTCTTGCCGAGAAATGGGAAGGTGTTTACGTTGAGTTTAAAAACGTTACAACTTCGGACCCCAATATTATTGGAAATAATTCATTTTCAATTTTTGACGGGAATAATTCGAACATTGTTGTTGGAACGAACTCCGATTATTGGAGACAAACTCCGGCGCCGTTACCGGGAACCAGGCTGGAATATGTACGCGGCTACATTGAAACCAGAACTAATATACCAAACGGCTGGTTTATGATTAACCCGGTTTTCCCAAACGATATTAAATTCGGCACTGTTAGTCCGCCGAATATAGATAATGTTGTTAGAGATAAAGGAATAGTTGGTTTTAATGAAGCCGTTACGGTTACTGCTCATGTATTCGATTCTGATTCAACGTCTGCGGTAAAATCTGCAACTCTAAAGTATAGTGTCTCCGATACTAATTTCGTAGATGTACCAATGACACTTACTGATTCTTCTACTATGATATGGACAGCAACAATTCCCGGTCAACCTGATTCAACTCTAATTGCTTACTATATAGAAGCAGTTGATGGAGATAGCGCTGTTGCTACAAATCCTACGGGAGGTAAATCAAGTCCATATTTCTACATGACATTAAACAGACCTCTAACTATTCAAGACGTTCGTTATTCGCCTTTCGGTAGCGGTTTCAGCGGCTATAACGGTTTTGAAGTTACAGTTGACGGAGTTGTAACAGCTGATACATCCGATATAGAAGGTGATGGAAACTTAACTGGCAAGCGTGTTTATTTGCAAAACGGCTCAGGTCCTTGGAGCGGTATTCAAATTTTCGGAACTGAAACTGACGCATTAAAACGAGGCAACGAAGTACAAATTTCGGGAATTGTTAATGAAAATTTCGGTGTTACAAGGATTGGTAACTTAACCAATGGAGCGCATGTTGTAGCAATATTAACAAGCAACGCCCAATTGCCACCATTCACGGAACTATCCACAGCCGATATTGATGGTGAGAGCCATGGCAAATTACCTGCAGAATCTTATTCAAGTGTTTTAGTTAGTTTTAAGGATGTTGTTGTTACTGATGAAAATGCAGATGGAAATCCAGGACCTGATCAAGGTTCGGGTGGGAACAGAAATTTTGGAGAAATCCGTCTTGCAGATACTTCCGGTGTTAGTATGCGTGTTGAATTACAGGATGGTACACATGATTATCATAATTTTTGGGATCCCACGTTCGATACTAAACCACTTAGGGTACAAGAAGGTAATTCTTTCTCTGAATTAGACGGAATTATGTTTTACTCATTCGGCAATTATAAACTGGTGCCTCGTAAAAATGATGATTTTAAGGGTTTTGTAACGGACGTAAAAAGCGAAAAACCTTTACCGCTAAAATTTGAACTTTCACAAAATTATCCGAATCCTTTTAACCCTAGTACGATAATTAATTATTCTATTCCAAATTTTGCCGGAAATGAAAATTTTGCATCCGTACAGCTAAAAATTTATGATGTTCTGGGAAGGGAAGTAGCAACTCTTGTTAACCGGAAGCAGCAGCCCGGAAATTATGAAGTGAGTTTTAATGCTGTAGGGTTAGCCAGCGGAATATATTTTTACAGATTAACAGCCGGAAATAAAATATCAGTTAAAAAAATGATGTTAATTAAGTAACAGAAGTCTTTTAATAATTTGTTTTTAGTTGTAATTCCGCTTGTCTTTTGTGCCGGAATCTCCCAAATCCTAAGAGATTCCGGTATTCCAAAACAACTGGAAACCGGGATGACAAGTTATGCAAGGCTTCTAATAATTTTAATTTTTATTTAAGAATCTCAGGGGATTTAATTTCCTGGAGGTTGAAACAACTTTAGTGATTTTTATTCGATGAAAATTTTCGCAAAAAATATAGTTTTTATTCTTCTTACTGTTATTGGTTTCTTCTCTTGCAATGAATCAATAATAGAAAATAAAGTAGAAAATCTGGCTCCTGAAACTCATTTAGTCCTTTTTCCTGATAGTACTATAAGCCAGCAGAAAAGCCGGCTTGAAGTGAATTGGTGGGGCGATGACCCGGATGGATTAGTTGAGGGGTTCTATTTTAAGTGGGAAGGCTTGGATAAAGATTGGCATTTTACTTCCCGCAATGATTCCATTTTTTCTCTTCCTATAGGAACCGTTGATACAAATTACACATTCAAAATATTTGCGGTTGATAACGGGGGAAACAATAAGTATGATGAAAAGATTATTAGAAACGGGATAGACTTGGGAAGCGAACCTTTTGTTGATAAAAATAATAATGGTAAGTATGATAAAGGAGAACCATATACGGATATTGGTAAGGCAGATCCTACTCCGGCTGAACAGAAATTCCCAATTAAGAATTCAGAACCAACCATTAGCTGGAACAAACTTTCACAGCTTCCGTTAACTTCATTCCCGGTAATGACTGTCGGTTGGAATGCGAATGATTTAGACGGCGATGAGTCTATAGTTAAAATTTATATTGCATTAAACGATACGAATAAAGCTCTTGTTTTGCCCGGAAGTATAAGACTTGTTACGTTAAAAATTGATAATTTGAATGATACGAATCCCGCAATGAACGTTTTTATAAACGGATCGCCTAATAATAAATTTGATAAAAAATTAACGGATTTAAGATTAAACAATAATAATATTATATATGTTCAGGCCGAAGATATATCGGGAGCAAAATCCGGCTTTATCCGTTTACCCGATTCTTCGAGAAGCTGGTATATAAAAAAGCCGAAAGGTAAATTGATAATTGTGGATGATTACAAAAGCGGGAATGACGTAACTGATTTTTATAACAATGTATTTGATAATATTCATAACGGCGAACTGAAAGACAGGTACAATATAATTAACCTTGAAACAACTCAACTGCCGTATCAAAATATTACTTTGTTGGAAACTATAAAGTTATTCGATGATATTTTCTGGTATTCGGATGATAGCCCGAGTTTAGATATTATTAACACGATTACGAAAGAGTATCTGCAATCCGGCGGAAAAGCGGCTTTCTCAATGACGTTTAGAGATTCATCAAGCACTTTCCCTTTTAGCTTGTCTTCTCTCCAAGGTTTTGTTCCGGTAGACAGTTTGGGACAGGAAAAGCCATTATCGTTTCTATTTCCGGGAGCGAAAGTAGAACCGGTAAATGGAAATTCAGAATTCCCCGTATTAAAAACATCATCAACAATTGGGTTTGTTAGGACTTATTTCCCTAACACAATTTCATCTTCAGGTATCTATAATTTAAATAGTTCACAATTAAAAGGTGGTATAGCAGTTCTCAATAATACGAAAAATTTATTTTTTATCGGACTTCCTTTGCATCAATGTGATGCTGATAATAATGTTAAAGATTTATTGGAAAAAGTATTTTATCAGGAATTTAATTTTACTCAATGAAAAAAATATTAATCATACTGTTTAGTTTGCTGATTTCTGTCAATTTATTTGCTCAAGGAACGGGTAAAATAATCGGGACCATAACCGACAAGGCTTCTAACAGTCCTTTACCCGGAGTAAATGTTTTATTGAAGGGAACATATTACGGCGCAGCGTCGGATTTTTCAGGGAAATATATTATAAAAAATATATCACCAGGAACTTATACTTTGGTTGTTTCGTTAATCGGTTACAAAACAATGGAATTTACAGGTATTAAAGTTAAGTCCAACAGAGCCCTTGAAATGAATGTTAAACTTGAAGAAACAGTGCTAACCATGGACCAGGATGTTATTGTTGTTGGTAAAAAACCATTAGTGGATGTTGAAGAAACTCAAAGTATTAAAACTGTTTCTAAAGATGAATTAGATGTATCTACCGTTGAAAATATTAAGGATGTAGTTACGCAGCAGGCAGGTGTTGTTAAATCGGATAATGAAATTCATATACGCGGTGGTCGATCTTACGAAAATGCTTTCCTTTTAGACGGTGTCTCTGTTCAAGACCCGCTATCTGGAACAGGTTTCGGGCTTCAGCTGAGTGCTAATGCTATTGAACAGGTACAAGTTATTACGGGCGGATTTAATGCTGAATACGGTCAGGCTACTTCGGGTATTGTAAATGTTAGAACGAGGGAGGGAAGTACAAGTTATTCGGGATATGTTTCTTATAAAAGGGATAATTTTGGTAACCGTAAATCAGCTCATGTTTTCAATACGGATATATTCGAAGCAAATCTCAGCGGACCGGAACCAATAACCGGAAAACTACTACCTGCGCTTGGTATTAATATCCCGGGTAAAATTACTTTCTTCGGCAGCTTTTATTCAGGACTAAGCGACGGGATTACTCAAGGTTATTATAAACCGACGGCAAAGAAATTGTTTTCCTCTACTTTTTACGGTACCAGATTTGCCCCGAGAGCTCAGAACAATTGGTTCTGGTTAGGAAAATTGACTTACAGTTTTTCTCCTACAATGAAATTAGTGTTTTCGTACAATCAATCTGTTAATATAAACCAGAATTCGCAATCTCTTCAAAGTAATCTGGAGTTCGTACAGCCAAGTCCTGGTTACCAATATAGCTTCCAAAATATTCTTGATAACGCAAATGTTTTTACACATAATAGTAAATATTACTCAATCAGCTGGACACATACACTAAATTCTAAAACATTTTATGAATTAAAATTAAATAAATTCTTCTCCAATTTACGTGCAGATGCAAACGGTAAAAGGTGGGATGAGTATAAGGAACCGCTGGATATTGTAACCTTCCCGATTCAATATTACAATAAAGACAGAGATACTGTCGGGGTCATTCCCGGTGACGGTTTTTGGGATGTGGGTAATCCCTTTACCTGGCACGATCATTTCATCGATGAATATTCTATAAAAGGAGACCTTACAAGTTTCTTCGATGAAAAAAATAAGTTTAAAGCAGGTTTTAATTTGCGTTTCCAAGAAATGCAGGTCGTTGATATTTATAAACCGTGGATTGGTAAATTAGGGCTAAACAATGATATTTATAAAGTCTATCCGGCTGTCGGATCTTTTTATGCTCAAGATAACATCAACTTTAGCGGAATGATTCTAAATTTCGGACTTCGTTTGGATTATTGGTTCCCCGGTAAATTTGTTGATGACGCGGTTAATAATCCGGATATTGTTACAATTCCTGATGACATAAGAAAAAAATATAAAGAAGATACTTTCTCCTGGTTCGGGGGCAGAAGATTCAAAGCTAGATTGAGTCCTCGTCTCGGGATATCGCATCCGATTACTAATAACCAAATTTTATTCTTTTCATACGGACATTTTAGTAAATGGCCCAGACCTCAATTTGTTTATGCTAAATTAAGTCCGGTAAGTGCGCAATCGTCATTTCAGAAATTTGGTAATCCAAACCTGAATCCTGAAACAACCGTTGCATACGAGCTTGGAATAAAAACGCAATTTTCCGAGAATGATGTTTTAACTGTTACCGCATATTATAAAGACATTTTTGATTATGTAAGAACCCGTACCGCTAAAATCAGGTCTGCAAGATTTGCTACTCAATCTTTTATAACTTATGCGAATATTGATTATGCACGTTCCCGTGGATTGGAATTGGAATATAAAAAGAGAATAGGGAAATGGTTTACCGGTAATGCATCGTTTTCTTACGCGATTGTAACAGGTAAAAGCTCTTCCGCAGATGAAGGCGTGCTGGTCTTACGAGGGGATCTGGATGAGTCGGTGAAAGAAGACTTTGTTGCATGGGACAGACCGCTAACGATTTCATCAAGTTTGAATTTTTATATTCCAAAAGGTAAACCGTTGTTCGGGTTTGCTCCCGGTATTTTAGACGACATTAATTTATATATAAGAGGATTTTTTGAATCCGGCAAACGATATACACCATACATTGCTACAGGTAATTTTGAACTTAACGGAAGACCGGAATATATACGTGATAGAAAAAATGTCTTTAGCAAAGTAGGAGACGATTGGTTCTGGATTGACCTTAATTTGGAAAAGTATATTGAACTTGGTGCTTTAAGATTCTCGGTATTTATGGAAATAAATAATTTGCTGGATACTAAAAACAGTGCAATCATAAATCCTGTTACGGGCAAAGCATATGAATATGGAGATCCTACTCCATCTTCGTGGAACGATCCTCTGTATCCGGATTTACAGGCTCCGGTTTCACCGTTTCCGTTTAATCCGGCAAGATACTTAACAAGAAGGAATATAAAATTTGGAATCAGCTTTAAATTTTAACGATATATAAGTAACAACTGTGTTTTGAAATTGTAGTTTAAATTTATTTGGAATTAGTTTTTTAAATTTTTATGAAAAAAATATTATTCATAATATCAATATTAATTTTTGTTAATAAAGTTAATGCTCAGCTTTTCCCAACTTTGGGCGGACAGCGGGCCGGTATTTCTGCCGTGCAATTTTTAAAGATTGGTGTCGGAGCTAGAGCATCTGCAATGGGTGACGCTTTTGTTCCGGTAGCAAACGATGCTTCGGCATTATATTGGAATCCTGCCGGTGTTATTCAAGCAAAACAAAACCAGCTTATTATTTCGCACAATAATTGGGTTGCAGATATTAGCCATGAATTTATAGGCGGAATTTATAAGTTTTCACAGAATGATGCTGTCGGAATTTCTTTTACTTCTCTGCACATGGATAACATGCCTGTTACTACCGAATTTGAACCGTTTGGCAACGGTCAATCTTTTACTTTTGGTGATTTGGCAATTGGGTTGACTTATTCAAGACAAATGACAGATAAATTCAGCTTTGGTGCAACCGTTAGATATGTTGAAGAAACTTTGGACAAACTTAAAATGCGGGGAGTTGTAATTGACCTTGGTACTTTGTACTGGACTGGTTTAGGTTCAACCCGCTTTGCTGTTGCTATTACAAATTTTGGAAATGAAATGGCTCCTGACGGTAAAGTACTTCTTTGGGGTAAGAGGGAAAAATCTGATTGGCAGTCATTTTCACCTCCTACTTTGTTTAGATTGGGCTTTGCTTTTGAACCTTACCAAACAAGTGAAAATAGAATTACAACAGCTATTCAGCTTAATCATCCAAATGATAACAGCGAAAATGTAGCTCTCGGATTTGAATATTCCTGGAAGGAAATATTCTATTTGCGAGGCGGTTATAAAATAAATGCAGACGAACAGAACTTCACTTTCGGAACAGGCTTAGCTGTTCCGTTAGGTATTGCGCGGGTAAATTTTAATTATGCTTATTCAAATTTTACCAGACTTGGTTCGGCGCATAGATTTTCTTTAATTTTTGAATTGTATTAATATGAAATTTAAACATTATATATTTTTGATATTTGCAGGCCTGATGGTCATATCTTGTGAAAATAAACTTGATTTGACGGATATTGTAAAAGACAGCAAGGATAAGCAGATAACAAATATAAGCGATACGGTTTATATTCAGCAATCTCCTATATGGACGGGATTTAATAAGCCTGAAGATATTATTGTAGGCAGAGAACCATTTATTTATGTTGCCGATACTCAAAATGATAGAATAGTTATGCTGGATGTATCGGGAAAAGTTTTGGGAAGTAAAGCAATTAAACATCCTATTGCCATTGCGCAAGATTATAGATTAAATTTAATAGTTTGTGCTCAGTTCGATACTACAATTAATTCAAATCAAGTTACTTTTAGTGCAGTTTATAAAATTGATTTGGTAGATGCCGGACATATATTAAACTCAGCCGGAGTTACGCGGGTACTTCCGCAAAATCCTAACGATGATCCTTTTGCATTTACCAGGCCTGACAGGCAATATACGGGTGTTACCGTATTTTTTGATAACTCGATTTATGTTTCCAGAAAAGGTCCGAAAAATTCAAACCCAATTGATAGGGACAATGCAATTCTTACTCTTAAATATATTCAATCATCAAATAGTCCTGCCGGAGTAAAAGATTCGCTTATTGTAGGTAAAGTTCCTTTGCTGGAAGCAGAAGGAACCGGTATGATGTCTGCAAATAAAATAAGTTCTTTAACTTCCTTTAACCGGAAAAGTTTGGATATAATACTTACATTAATTGGAGATAATAGTTTTAAAGTACAATGGCTGCAGTTTGTTGTTAACCCGGATTTTTCAGGATACCAGCCGAAATTACCGGCATTTTCTTCCGACATGATGCAGGTAAATAAATTCGGTAAACCTGAAGATACCGCTCTAGACAACGCCGGTAATATTTTTGTAGCCGATGCTCAAAAAGATAGTATATTTAAATTTAATTCGTTTGGTGATGAACTGCAGTCTTTCGGTGGAAGTGATCTTCTGAACGAACCTCATGCAGTTGCATTCTTTGATAAAATACTCTATGTATTAGATACCGGTAACGATAGAATTGTAAGATTTATTCTCTCAACCGATACACAGTAAATGACAAAGCAGTATTTCTAACTTATAATATTTAATATGTTTAAGGAAATTTCAGAATGAAGAAATTAGCAGTAATCTTATTTATAATTTTTACTCTTCAACTATCCGGGCAGAATAAACTTAGGGTAATGACATACAATATTCTTAATTATAAAGCTAACGGTACGGTTACAACCACAAAAAATCAAAACCTTAAGAAAATTATAACTGCAGTCAACCCGGATATTCTGGTGGTCCAGGAAATAGACGGTTCAACCTATGTTAATAAATTTTACACGGACGTATTGAATTCAACATACAAAAAGGCAGCATTTATTGATGGATTTGATACGGATAACGCAATGTATTATCGGGATTCTTTGATTTCGTTTCTTTCAAACGTCCGTATTCAAACGGACCTGAGGGATATTTCAAAATTTACAGTTGTTTATAAAGCTACCAGCGATACATTAATAATATACTCGGTTCATTTAAAAGCTAGTAACGGTTCTTCTAACGAACAAAAAAGAGCAAGTGAGGTTACGGATCTAAGGAATTCCACCGATCACTTACATCCGGGAGCTAATTTTATTGTAATTGGAGATTACAATATTTACTCATCTTCCGAGCCGGCATTTCAAAAATTAATTGATAAAAGTAAACCGGGATATTTTTTGGACCCGGTCAACAGTATAGGAAATTGGCATAATAATTCTAACTATAGAATTGTACATTCCCAATCAACCAGGTCTGCACAAATATCCGATGGCGGTTCATCAGGGGGATTAGATGACAGATTCGATATGATATTAATATCACAAGCAGTTAAGGATTCCGGGGGAATCAGTTATGAATCGGGAACTTATAAAGTTTTCGGCAACGACGGCAACCATTTTAATAAATCGATAAATGAATTGCCTAATAATGCTGTCAGCGATGATTTGGCAAATGCACTCTATTTTGCATCAGACCATTTACCTGTTTATGCAGATTTTAGAATGGACCCTGTAGTTTCTGTTCAAGAAGAAAACAATGTTATCCCTAAATCAATTGTGTTATCCCAAAATTATCCCAATCCGTTTAACCCTACAACAACAATAAAATATACAATACCAACCCCCTTTAATTCACCCTTTGCTAAAGGGGGGAACACAAAGGGGGTTTTTATTACTCTTAAGGTTTATGATGTTCTTGGAAGGGAAGTTGCGACTTTGGTAAACCAAAGGCAGAAGCCTGGCAATTATGAAGTGGATTTTAATGCGGAAGGTTTATCCAGCGGAATATATTTTTACTTGTTAAAAACCGAGAATAGAATTTTAGCAAAAAAAATGCAATTACTGAAATAAATATTTGATTGTAGTTTTAACTATAATTAAATTTGTAAATTATTTTAATGTTAACTAGGAGAAAAATGGCTAGTAAAGAGGGTGTAATAGTTCAGGTTATTGGACCTGTAGTTGATATCGATTTTGAAGAAGGATATCTTCCTACAATTTATAATGCAGTCAAAATTCCCCGTACAAATTCAGAAGGGAAAGAAGAAGAATTAATTGTAGAAGTTCAGCAGCATCTTGGCGAAAATAGAGTTAGAGCCGTTGCTATGGACTCGACAGACGGATTGGTGAGAGGGACAAAGGCCATAGATACCGGTAACCCAATTTCTGTACCTGTTGGACCGGATACTTTAGGAAGACTTATTAATGTAATTGGTAATACAATTGATGGACAAGAACCAATTAAATCTGATCTTAGATCGCCCATCCATCATCATGCTCCCAAATTTGAAAATTTAACTACCTCACAAGAAATGTTTGAAACAGGTATAAAGGTTGTTGATCTGCTCGAACCTTACTCAAAAGGTGGTAAAACTGGTCTTTTTGGTGGCGCCGGTGTAGGTAAAACCGTTATTATACAAGAGCTTATTCATAATATTGCAAAAGAACACGGTGGATTTTCAGTATTTACTGGTGTTGGTGAAAGGACAAGAGAAGGTAACGATCTTTGGCTTGAAATGAAAGAATCCGGCGTTTTAGACAAAACAGCATTAGTGTTCGGACAAATGAACGAACCTCCGGGAGCACGTTTGAGAGTGGGCCTTACCGGACTTACAATTGCGGAATATTTTAGAGATGTTGAAGAAAGAGATGTATTGCTGTTTATAGATAATATTTTCCGATTTACACAAGCCGGATCGGAAGTAAGTGCGTTGTTAGGAAGAATGCCTTCGGCAGTTGGTTATCAACCCAACCTTGCTTCTGAAATGGGAGAGCTTCAAGAGCGTATTACTTCCACCGAAAAAGGTTCAATTACTTCTGTCCAAGCTATTTACGTTCCGGCGGATGACTTAACTGATCCCGCTCCTGCAACAGCATTTTCTCATTTGGATGCTACAACAGTTTTAAGTCGTCAAATATCGGAATTGGGTATTTATCCTGCAGTTGATCCGCTTGATTCGACTTCGCGTATTCTTGAACCTGGAATATTAGGGCATGAGCATTATAATATTGCTACTCAAGTTAAAGAAATACTTCAGCAATATAATGATCTTCAAGATATAATCAACATTTTAGGTATGGATGAATTATCTGAAGATGATAAGGTTGTAGTTAGAAGAGCAAGAAGAATCCAGAGGTTCTTAAGCCAGCCTTTCCATGTCGCCGAACAGTTTACCGGAGTTCCCGGAAAATATGTTAAGTTAGAAGATACAATTAGAAGTTTTAAAGAGATAATAGATGGCAAACATGATGATCTTCCTGAAATGGCTTTTATGTATGTAGGAACTATTGAGGAAGCAGTTGAAAAAGCTAAGAAAATGAACGCATAAATATGAAAGAAATTAATGTTGAAGTAATTACACCGTCTAAAAAAGCTTACGAAGATAAGGCTTTATCAATCACAATACCTGGAACTAAAGGTAGTTTCCAAGTACTGTTCAATCATGCTCCCTTGTTAAGCAGTTTTGAAATAGGTAAAATTAAGATAGTTGATCCTAGTAATGAAACGCATATCTTTGCTACCGGAGGAGGAACTTCCGAAGTACTTGAGAACAATGTATTAATACTGGCCGAAAGTTTTGAGGCTGTAGAAAAAATTGACGTGCAACGTGCAGAAAATGCTTTGAATAGAGCTAAAGAACGACTTGCACACAAAGATGATCATAGTATTGATGTTAAAAGGGCGGAATTGGCTTTGAAACGGGCAATGAATAGACTCAAATTAGTGCATAAGTAGTTTGTGAGGAAAGATAATTAAGTAATTATATATTAAGGGTTTAGTCTTGATTAGCTAAACCCTTTTTTAGTGTTCTTTTTACAACGTATTTGATTTTCTGCTTATTTTAGCAATTTATAAAAAATTATAACTCGTTAAGTTCAATAAGCAAAAGGAATTTACAAACCCACGGAAAGCGAGAATACTTTTAATAGGAAATATGTTTCTTGAGAATTACAAAACTTGAACAGCATGAGTAGAAAAAAAAATAGGGGAACTTGATTTGAGATTTATCGGGAGCACTTATCTTGCTCCCGATATTGAATTAAATATGTTTAGGCTTCTTTAAACCTTCTGGCAACTTCTTCCCAGTTTACAACATTCCAAAAATTAGTAATATATTCAGGTCGTCTATTTTGATATTTTAGATAATATGCATGTTCCCAAACGTCTAAACCTAAAATTGGTGTCCCTTGTACTTCGGCAACATCCATAGTAGGGTTATCCTGATTTGGAGTTGAAGTAACCGCTAAGTTCCCATCTGCAACTAACAACCATGCCCAACCTGAACCGAATCTTGTTGCTGCAGCAGTAGAAAATTTATCCTTGAAATCTGCAAAAGAACCAAATGTAGAATTGATTTTATCTGCTAAATTGCCGGAAGGTTCTCCTCCTTTATTTTGACCCATAACCGTCCAAAATAGGGAATGATTAAAATGTCCGCCGCCGTTATTTCTAACCGCAACCGGATATTTTGAAACATCTTTCATTAAATCACTTAAAGATAATCCTTCCAATTCAGTCCCTTCCACAGCTGCATTTAGTTTGTTTACATATCCACC
>CBEVZC010000078.1:0-14144 GCA_965554225.1 uncultured bacterium
AAAGATGCTCAGGTTATAGGAATAGACGAAGCACAATTTTTTTCAAATGATTTAGTTGACGTGGTTAATCAATTAGCCGACAGCGGTAAGCGGGTAATAATTGCCGGACTCGATCAAGATTACACCGGTAAGCCGTTTGATCCGATTCCTCAACTTCTTGCAATAGCCGAATACATTACTAAAACTCTTGCTATATGTGTGGTTTGCGGTAACCCTGCAGATAGAACTCAAAGGACTATTCAATCATCCGACCGGGTCTTGGTAGGAACGACAGACAGTTATGAAGCACGTTGCAGAAAATGTCATTACATCCCGGAATAATTATGGTGCAACATGAATATTGAATCACTCATTAGAGGCATTTTAGGATTAGTATTACTTCTTGGAATAGCATTTACACTTTCCAACAATAAAAAGAAAATTAATTGGCGTCTTGTTTTTAGCGGAATTGGACTTCAGGTTACGTTTGCAGTGTTTATTATTAAAGGAGATACATTAGCTGCGTGGTTTTCTCCATTAGGCTGGCCAAAGTTATTGTTTGAATGGGTAAGTCAGTTTTTTGTACTTGTTCTAAATTTTACTACCGAAGGTGCAACTTTCGTTTTTGGAAATTTAGCAATTAGTCCCGGACAAAAAGGAAGTCTGGGAATGTTCTTTGCTTTTCAAGTTTTACCGACAATTATTTTCTTTGCAAGTTTAATGGCAATCCTTTATCAACTCGGGATAATGCAGAAAATAGTTCAGGCTATGGCTTGGATAATGGCGAAAATAATGGGAACCAGCGGCGCTGAGTCTCTTTCATGTTCTGCAAATATATTTGTCGGCCAAACAGAAGCTCCCTTAATGATTAAACCGTATTTGAAAGGCATGACGAACAGTGAATTGCTAACTATTATGACCGGTGGGATGGCGACTATTGCAGGCGGTGTAATGGCGGCATATATTCAAATACTAGGGAATTCGTTTGCTGAGTCTATGAACTTGCCTTTACAACAGGCACAACTAATATTTGCTACTCAGCTGCTTGGAGCAAGTGTAATGGCTGCTCCCGCGGCAATTGTTATATCCAAAATTATCTTCCCGGAAACGAAGGAATCGGAAACTGCAGGAACTGTTAAAATAAAAGTTGAAAAGCTTTACTCAAATGTAATAGAATCTGCTGCAGGTGGTGCCGGCGAAGGTTTAACCTTGGCATTGAATGTAGGTGCCATGCTTATTGCTTTTATTGCTCTTATTGCACTTACTAATTATGTCTTAATTGGACTCGGAGATTTGTTAAGTGTCAATGCTTATCTCAAGACTCAATATGGGTCGCCGTTGAATCTACAATTTGTTCTTGGGTTTGTTCTGCAGTATTTAGCATACGGAATTGGTGTCCCGTGGGATAATGCAATGCAGTTCGGCAGTTTAATAGGAACAAAGGTCGTATTGAATGAGTTTGTTGCTTATGTCGATTTGGGTAAAATGATTGAACTTAAACAATTAGTGAACGATAAAACTATTTTTATGGCAACTTATGCATTATGCGGTTTTGCAAATTTCAGTTCCATTGCAATTCAAATTGGCGGTATTTCTCCTTTGGCTCCAAAGCGAAGAAGCGATCTTGCAAAACTTGGTATAAGAGCTGTAATTGGCGGGACTTTGGCTACACTAATGACCGCAACCTTAGCCGGGATACTATTCTCATGATTGATATGGAACTAAAGTATAAAGAGTTAATTTCCTTAATTCAAAAAGAAGCTCCATTTGAACCGGAGCTTGCAATAATATTAGGAAGCGGGTTAGGGAAATTATCCGATCATTTAACAAAGGTAAAGAGTATTTCTACGGCAGAATTACCAGGTTATCCTGAATCAACAGTTGAAGGACACAAAGGGTTTATTCATTTCGCTGAATATAAAGGGAAGAAAATCCTTCTATTTCAGGGTAGAATACATTTTTATGAAGGATACAATATTTCCGATTGTTTATTGCCAGTGCTTATAATTGATCACCTTGATTGTATCAATACTATTCTTACAAATGCTGCTGGAGGTGTTAATCTTAGTTTTAAACCCGGTGATTTAATGTTAATAAATTCCTTCTATGCATTTAATATTAAAAAAGAACTTTCGAAGGTTCTAAAATTTCCAACAATCGATCAGAAAAATTCTTTCCTTAATTTCCCTTCCCAGAAACTTTCCGAGTTAATTAAAAATGCTTCTCTTGAAGCAAAAATTTATTTGCGGGAAGGCAGTTACTGGTTCGGTAAAGGTCCCTCTTATGAAACTCCGGCTGAAATAAAAATGATGCTTAAATTCGGGATTGATGCTGTAGGAATGTCAACTGCACATGAAGCAGTTTACGCACGAAGTTTGGGAATGGAAGTCGCAGGTATTTCGTTAATTACTAATTATGCTGCCGGCTTATCTCCAACAAGACTCTCACACAAAGAAGTCATAGATACAGCAAAAGAAGCTCAAAACCGTTTTGAAAGTTTAATCAAGAAAGCAATATCTATTTTTTAAGATGCAGTTTAACCTAACTTCTCCAGGAAGTTTGGCTTATTAATTTTCATAAAGATTTTTTTATACCGGTTTGCTTGTGCACCTTTGGCGTGGTGCTTATTTGTGCCGGAGGTATCATAATGGGACAATACCGGCAACTCCTAATGAGTATAATTGTGAGATTCCCCATAGGGGTGTAAACCGGTATTCACAAACAATGTGAAACTGGAATGAATATATTCGAAATTGTCATGCATAATTCCGGTATTTCCTTATTGATTTATTATTTAGGATACTAACTATGAGATTCGTTTTAAAGCAATAATTAAATAATTTTGAATAAATTCGCCAGTAAAGCTGCAGTTGTTATTATTGCTGTTTCTGATCTTAATCTGTTTTCATTTAATGACATCAACTTGGCGTTATTGAACGAATCGATTTCTTCCTTAGTAAGACCTCCTTCGGGTCCGAACAGAAAAAATGTATTTCCCTTTTGTAAAAGTTTAATTTTATTCTCATTTATAAAATAATCTTGAAAAGAAATTTTAGAAGATTGTTCAAAAATAATTGTTTGTGCCTGTTCCGGAACTGATTCTCGAATGTCGGCAGCAAATTCTATTTCCGGTTTATATGCATGCAGACTTTGTTTCATTGCGGAAATTACTATTCTCTCCCAACGGTCTAATTTTATTCCCCTTTTATAACTTTTTATAGCGCTGAAAATTAAAAAATTTGTTATGCCAAGTTCAACGGACTTTTCCAAAGCAAACTCAAATCTGTCCGAAGCTTTTAATATCGGGATGCAAAAAGTAATTCCGTTTAATTTATTTCCCTGGTGGTATACCTCTTCAATTTTAGAAACAACTTCTTGCTTGGTGATATTTTTAATAACCGATTTATATACTTTCCCCATTCCATCCGTTACATAAATTTCATCATTAACGGAATGACGCATCACTTTTGCAAGATGTTTAGCTTCGTCTCCAGTAATTATTATGTTATCCGAAGAAATTAATTCGGGATTCGTATAGTAAAATTCTATATTGGAAAAAATCATTATTTATATGAAATTAGTTAAAATCTAAAAAGCAAAACCTGAACCGATATTAAATTCTCCCTTCATTTGTTCGTTGAAAGCATACTCGAATCTTATTGCATTATAGGGTAAGAAAAGTATAGTCAATCCAAAACCCCATCCGGAATCAAATTTGTTGATGCTTATTCTTTCTCCGTTATTGTAAGTTGATCCCGTATCACCGAAAATATTAAACTGTAGACCAATGCGGGCGGTAGTTAATCTTTTAGGAAGTAAAGGCAATTTTAAACCGAAATGCCATTCTTTTATAATCGGGTAACTTAACTCAACGGAACCTAATAAAGAATTGTTCCCTTCCCTGTCTTCGGTAATGTGTCCTCTTATATATTGCCCAGCACCGAGAAATGAATAATCGTAAAGGGGTATTATTTTCCCGAAAGTATGCCTGTAATTTACACGCCACTTAAAGGTTATATCGTCTAAAATTGGATGATATTGCCGAATATCAAATCCAAATACATTATAGTTAATATCATTTGAACCGAACCCATTATGTGTAAATTCGAATTTCCCGAAAAAACCGGTTTTTGAAAATTGCTTAAGATTTCTAGTATCAAGAATATACTGAAATTGTAGCCAGGGTATTCTGTCTATCTTAGAATTAGAGGCATTAAATCCAGGGATGTAAACAGGTACATCAATATAAGAAAACCCAAGTGATGTAAATAAATTATTATAAGTGTTAAATCTTTTACCAAGAGTTATAGATACTCCGGATGATTTATAATCAAAATCACTTTGATTTAATTGTATAGCACGAAGACTCTTATTTTTAATCGTTTGATGAAATATTCCGAATCCTAAACTAAGGTCCAATTTCCTATTTATGAGGGGATTTATGTAAAACAATCTGAAACTAGGATCATAACCGAATGATGCTAATGCTTGAATAGTTTCGTTTCTTCCGCGAAAATTTTTATAAAGAAGGAAAACGCCGTAAGAAGATTTGGCGATTGTATTTTCCCTCCAATTTAGAAAAGGAACAGGATAAATATACCAGCTTTCTTTTACACTGATTATCAGCTCATTGAATCCATCAGTATTAACAATATTAAAGTCGACTCTGTTAAATATTCCAAGGCTGAAAACGCGTTCACGATTATAATTCAGTATGCTTTCATTTACGGTATCTCCAATTGCAAAGTTAAGTTCTCGTAGAACAACAAAATCCTTTGTAATTTCATTCCCTTCAATTCTGATCGAATCAATCCTAACTCCCATATTAGAATTTTGACCTACTGAAATGGTATAAGAAAAAACATAAAGTAAATAAAAACAATAAAGTATGTATTTAATATTCATGCAAATGAACTTTTTCAAAAAATAGAATTATCCTATTAAGCTTCAAATTTACCATTTTGTAATGTAATATAGAAGTTTTATATTTATTTACAGAGTTTAATACTTTAAATAGTATCAACAGTAAATAGACTTTACAATGAAAATCAGAGTATTTTTATTTATAGTATTTATTCCGGCAATTATTTCTGCACAGTATGCTCATCTAAAACATATTGTACCAAAATTTGAATTTGGCGTTTTAGTCGAAAATACTTTTTTATTTAATTCGAAAACAACCACAAAATTTAACTATGAAAATAATGAAACGATTATTTCAAAAGGAAATTCTAGTAATTTTTATCCTTATGGGTTCTATATTAGTGGGAGACTAAAAATTGTTAGAAATTTATTTTTTGAATTTAGACCGGGTATAATTTTCGCTGGTGAACCCTATTCAGGTTTTGAGTACGGATTCTTTTTAAGATATAAAATATTAAATAAAAAAATAATTCTAATAGGTGGAGTAAATTTACATGACAATATAGGTGCAGGTCACAATAGTTCAGCTTCAACCGGTGAAACAATAACTGAATTTGGAGGATCAATTGGATACCAATTTACTAAATCATTTGCTGCAATTTTAAGTTACTATAAACCTTCCAGAGAAAAAAGCTACTACTCAGAACAATCAAATGACTTTGTTGAGGAAAACTCTTATAAGCTAAAATACATCATTAAACTAGGATTTGATATCACGTTTAACTGGTAAAAATTAATTAACACATTTTATGGGTAACCATTATACAAGTATCTTGTATAACATGTATCCCCGCTTCTGCAACCGGTTCAACCGCTTTATCATTTCTTATTCCGGATTGCAGCCAAAGAGTTTTTGTCCCTCTTTTTAAGATATCAGGAATTAGTTCCGGGATAAATTTCGATCTTCTAAAAACATTTATAATATCCGGGACAAAAGGAATATCGGTTAACCTCGGATAAACCTTTATTCTTCCGGCAGAATCCAAATTAGGATTAACACCAACAACTCTATATCCTGCATCAAAAAGATACTCAGCTATAAATCTTCGGTATTTATTCGGATTACTGGAAATTCCCACAACGGCAATAGTTTTGGTGGAATTAAGTATTTCGCAAAGAGATAAATTACTAATCAATACTCCTAGTTTTGTTTTTCAAAATCTTCTATTGGAGCGCAAGTACAGAACAAATGCCTGTCTCCATAAGCATCATCAATACGATTAATCGGTACCCAAAATTTATTTTCCTTACACCAATCAGCTGGGAACAGAGCTTCTTCAACAGAGTATGGATGGTTCCATTCAGCTAATAAATCGGAAGTTGTATGAGGAGAATTTTTAAGAACATTATTATCTTTATCTGCAATCCCATTTGCAACGGCATCAATTTCGTTTTTAATTGAAATCATCGCAGAACAAAATTTGTCTAACTCATGTTTCGATTCACTTTCGGTTGGTTCAACCATAAGTGTTCCGTGAACCGGGAATGAAACGGTAGGTGCATGATAACCATAATCCATCAATCGTTTTGCAATATCAATTACATCAATATTATATTTTGTTTTAAATGCTCTTGTATCAAAAATCAATTCATGACCGACGAAACCATATTTGCCTTTATAAAGTACTTTGTAATAAGGTTCGAGTTTAGCCTTAAGATAGTTGGCATTTAAAATTGCAATTTCGGCAACTTTTTTAATCCCTTGTGCTCCAAGCATTTTAATAAAAGCATAAGATATCTGAAGGATATTTGCGCTTCCCCAAGGAGCAGCGGATACAGCATGAATAGAGTTTTCTTTGTTGATATCAACAATGGGACTACCGGGTAAAAAACGTACTAAATGTTTCGCAACGGCAATTGGTCCAACTCCTGGTCCCCCGCCGCCATGCGGAATTGCAAATGTTTTATGAAGATTTAAATGACAAACATCCGCTCCAATTTCTTTCGGACTTGTTAACCCCAATTGGGCATTTAAGTTAGCTCCGTCCATGTGAACCAAACCGCCGTTATCATGAACGATTTGGCAAACTTCCTTAATGCTTTCTTCAAATATACCGTGTGTAGAAGGATAAGTAACCATAAGTGCGGATAACTTATCTTTATTTTCTTCAGCTTTTTGTTTAAGGTCGTCAACCCTAATGTTTCCTTGTTCATCACAGTCAACAATTACAACTTCATTTCCGGCCATTACGGCGCTTGCAGGATTTGTTCCGTGTGCGGAAGAAGGAATTAAAACAATATTTCTGTATCCTTCTCCTTTGCTGATATGATATTCACGTATTGTCATTAACCCGGCATATTCGCCTTGTGCACCGGAATTAGGCTGAAATGAAACCGCAGAGAAACCGGTAATCTGACAAAGATATTTTTCCAACTCCTTAATTAAATTTTGATAACCTTCAGCTTGTTCTAGCGGAACAAATGGATGTATATTGCTGAATTCAGGCCACGTAATAGGTATAAGTTCGGTAGCTGCATTTAGTTTCATTGTACAAGAGCCTAAAGGAATCATAGATGTTGTAAGGGAAAGATCTTTATTCTCCAGAGATTTAATATAGCGCATCATTTCGGTTTCGGAATGATATCGATGAAAAACCGGATGCGTCATGAAAGATGATTTTCTCTTTAATTCATTAGGAATCTTCGAACTAATATTTTTGTATAATTTATTAAATTTAATATCATTGAAATCTTTATCAACATCTTCTGCAAAAATTTTAATCAGTATTTTTAAATCATCAAATGTTGTAGTTTCATCAATTGTTACTCCAACTGCAATAGAATCATAAAATCTTAAATTAACTTTATAAGTCTTAGCAAGTTTATGTATCTTGGCAGCATCACCTTTTGACGGGAGATTTACTTTTAGTGTATCAAAATAGTATTTATTTTCTTGCTTAAGACCAAGGTCTTCTAATGCTAAATCTAAATATTTTGTTAAGTTATGAATTCTTTCTGCAATTCTTTTTATACCTTCCGGCCCGTGATAAACAACGTACATTCCTGCCATTGTTGCAAGCAAAGCTTGTGCTGTACAAATATTACTTGTAGCACGCTCCCGCTTGATATGCTGCTCTCTTGTTTGTAGAGCCATTCTTAAAGCGGGTTTTCCTTTAGAATCTTTTGATATTCCAATAATCCTTCCGGGTATGAATCGTTTTAATTCTTCAGTGGAGGCAAAATAAGCAGCATGAGGACCACCGTAACCCATTGGAACGCCGAATCTCTGCGAAGATCCTACAACAGCATCCGCTCCAAACTCTCCCGGTGGTTTCAGTAAAGCTAAACTTAAGAGGTCGGCTGCTGCTACTTTAAATATTGATTGCTCAGATGCTTTTCTAAAAAGTTTTTCATAATTTATAATTTTTCCTGCACCGGTTGGGTACTGAACAAAAATACCAAACACGTCTTCGGTTAATTTGAAATCTTCGACCGGAGTTATTTTTAATTCAATACCTCGCGGTATTGCTCTTGATTTAAGTACATCAATTGTTTGGGGAAAAGTATCTTCGGAAACTAGAAAAATATTTGCGGTTTTCTTTTTCCCTCTTTTAGCATGGAAGAACATTAGCATTGCTTCTGCGGCAGCAGTACCTTCATCCAATAATGAGGAATTAGCAATTGGCAAGCCAGTAAGATCGGAGATGACAGTTTGAAAGTTTAACAATGCTTCCATTCTGCCTTGTGAAATTTCGGCTTGATATGGTGTATATGATGTATACCATCCTGGGTTTTCCAAAATATTTCTTCGGATAACCGATGGAAGAATAGTTGGATAATAGCCCATGCCGATATAGGTTTTGAAAACTTTATTTTTTTTAGCTATACATTCCAGTTCATCAAGTATTTCCTTTTCAGTATATGGACTCGGTAAGGTCAATTCAGATCCTAAATGAATATTTTCCGGAACAGTTTTATTAACTAATTCTTCAAGAGATTCAACACCAATATCTTGCAGCATATTTTGTATTTCATTTTCCGAAGGTCCAATATGACGATTAATAAACTGATCGTAAAAGGTAAAATTTTCCATGATATTAACTTCATAATTTAATTTAAAAATATCTATTAAAGAGCATGTAAAACTTATTGAATTAATTAAAATTTACAAACAAAAATTTAGGAAAATCTCTATGCTTCAATGATGAAATTTTCATTGCTTAACAAGTCGTCTATCCATTATTTTTAGATTTCGAAAGTGCATTTTGGGCGGCATTTTGTTCTGCAATTTTTTTGCTTTTACCTTTTCCTTCACCATAAAGAGCTGATCCTGCAGTTACTTTTACATAATAGTATTTTGCGTGCGGTGGTCCAACTTCTTTGACTACTTCATAATTTGGTTGAGGATATTTCATTGAGTGAGAATATTCCAGAAGCTGTCCTTTATAATTTGAATCGACAAAATGATCTTCCTCTTGAAAATGTGGCAGGATTATCCATTTATGCACAAATTTTTCTACAACATTTATTCCAGCATCAAAATATATAGCAGCTATAAAAGCTTCAACTGAATCAGCTAATATGGTTTTTAATCCATCGGAATTATCTTTGATATATTTTTTATTGTACTGAAGATATTCTTTTAAACCCATTTGCTGAGCTGCTTGGTAAAGTGCAATTTTATTAACCAAATTGGAACGATATTTTGTTAAGAACCCTTCGTTCTGGTGGGGAAATTTCTCGAACAAATACTTACCTACAATAAAACCCAAAATAGAATCTCCTAAAAACTCCAATCGTTCATTTGATTTGGAATTTTCAGGGTGAATCTCTAGAGTTGAACGATGCGTTAATGCTGTAAAATAAATCGACGTGTTTTTAATGGGATATCCGACTAGTCTGCGAATACCTTTAATAATTTCTGCCTGTTCGTTAGTTAAACCAGCGGTTTTTCGAAAGTTAAAAAGTTGAAAAAAATACTGAAATAATTTATACGACAATTTTAACCTTCATATTTTTTAAAAAGTAAAGTTGCATTATGTCCGCCAAAGCCAAAGGTATTACTTAATGCGTATTTAATTTCTTTATTAATTGCTTTATTAGGGACATAATTTAAATCACAATCTTCACTTGGTTCGTCTAAATTAATTGTTGGAGGAATAATTCCGGTTGTAATTGCTTTTGAAACAGCAATAGCTTCAATTGCACCGGCGGCTCCGAGCAAATGGCCTGTCATAGATTTAGTAGAGCTTACAACTAAATCATAAGCATGATCTCCAAATACTTGTTTTATAGCTTTTGTCTCATTTTTATCATTGAGCAGCGTTGAGGTTCCGTGAGCGTTAATATAATCAACTTCTTCAGGATAGATTTTACCATCTTTTATTGCTTCTCTCATTGACCTGTATGCGCCTTCTCCTTCCGGAGCAGGAGCAGTTACATGATATGCATCGGCAGAAAAACCTACGCCAATAATCTCTGCATAAATTTTAGCTCCTCTTCTTACTGCATGTTCGTATTCTTCCAATATAAGAGTTCCTGCACCTTCACCCATCACAAAACCATTTCGGTCTTTGTCAAATGGTCTGGAAGCTTCGGAATATCTGTCGTTCCATGTTGAAATAGCACGAGCTGCATTAAAACCACCGACTGCCATAGGAGTAATTGATGCCTCTGCTCCTCCACTTACCATTAGATCGGCTGAACCTCTTTGAATAAGAAAAAAAGCATTCCCAAGTGCGTGTGATGATGTAGCGCATGCAGAAATCGTTGCGTAATTTGGTCCTTTTAACCCAAAGTGAATTGAGATATGTCCTGCAGCAATATCGGAAATCATCATTGGAATAAAGAAGGGACTTATTTTTCTGGGACCGCCATGCAAAAATTTTGTGTACTGATCTTCGAATGTCCACATTCCGCCAATTCCACTTCCAAAAACGACACCAAATCTTTCGGTATCCGTTTTCTCCAGATCAATTGCAGAATCTTCCATTGCCATTATAGCTGAAGCCAGGGCATAATGTGTGAACGGGTCCATTCTTTTGATTGCCTTTTTATCAATAAATATTTCAGGATCAAAATTCTTAACCTCACAAGCAAAACGAGTTTTGAAGTTGGTTGTATCAAAGCGTTTAATTAAATCAGCTCCGTTTTTTCCGTGTATTAAGCCTTCCCAATATTCATTTAGACTATTACCAATGGGTGTAACTGCACCCATACCTGTAATAACAACTCGTCTATTGCTCATATACTCTCCCAATAAATATTATTTTGGTTAAAGTTTGAAGAGGGTTATCAAAAAATACAAATGTTAAAACAAGTAAATGAATTTTATAATTTATTTACTTTAGTTACTACTATTTTACTTTTGAAACCCTCTTTATGAAATGTAAAAACTATGCGTTTGAAGTTTTTTCTTTCAAATAATTAATAGCATCTCCAACTGTAGAAATTTTCTCAGCATCTTCATCCGGAATAGAAATATCAAATTCGGATTCAAATCCCATCACTAATTCTACAATATCCAAAGAATCAGCACCTAAATCATTTGTAAATGATGCTGCCGGATTGATTTGGGATTCTTCAACTCCAAGTTTATCAATTATTATTTCTTTTACTTTTGCTTCAACATCCATTTTATTCTCCATAAATTATTAATATTATTTGGTTGTTTAAAAATTATCACATTACCATTCCGCCATCTACAGTAATTACCTGTCCGGTAATATAATTAGCAGCGGAACTACATAGAAAAGATACCACTTTGGCAATATCTTCTGTTCTTCCCATCCTATTTAAGGGGACATTACTTAATAAATTTTTTCGTTGTTCTTCGTTTAATTTTTCGGTCATTTCAGTTTCAATAAAACCCGGTGCAACTGCGTTAATGTTAATATTTCTGGATGCCAATTCTTTAGCAATGGATTTTGTAAATCCAATAACGCCTGCTTTAGAGGCTGCATAGTTAGCTTGACCTGCATTTCCTATTATCCCAACAATAGAAGAAATATTTACAATTTTTCCGAATCGTTGTTTAATAAATTGTCTCGATACGGCTTTCGTGTAATTGAAAACACTTTTTAAATTTACATTTATTACTTTTTCAAAATCACTTTCGCTCATTCTTAGAAGCAGATTATCTTTTGTAACACCAGCGTTATTAATTAAAAAATCTACTCTGCCAAAAGATTTAATAATTTCTTGAATTGTTGAGTTGGCTTCCTCAAAGGATGATGCATCTGTTTTATATCCAAAAGCATGCCCCCCGTTCGCTTTAATTTCCGCTACTAGTTTTTCTGCGCATTCGTCGCAAGAGCGATAAGTGAATGCTACTTTACATTTACCAGTGAACGAATTATCTGAAGAGAGCTCTTTTACTATTTCTCTACCGATACCTCTTGTGCCTCCGGTAACAATTGCTATTTTAGATTCTGTATTTAAATTCAAAATTATTTTAATAAAATTATATTATAAGAAAAAAACAAGAAAATATAACATTAAAAGGGTATAAATTCCACTGTTTATGAAATGAAAAAATAAACTAAAAATAATTAGTTATAATTCAAAATATCTGAATATTTATCAATACCAGAATATTTAACACTTCTATCGATTCTTTTTACTAATCCTTGTAAAACTTTCCCTGGTCCGATTTCAATAAATTCGTCAATACCATCATTTTGCATATTCCTAATAGTTTCTTCCCAACGAACCGGTGAGGAAAGTTGTTTAAGCAGATTTCTTTTAATTTCATTCCTATCTTTAATAGGTTGAGCAGTAACATTTGTATAGATCGAAGTACTAGAGTCGTTAAAATCCAAAGACGTTAATGTGTTCTGTAAACTATTTACCGCTCCGTTCATCAAAGGAGAATGAAAAGCACCACTAACATTTAATTCCTTTGCAATTTTAGCACCTTGTTCTTTGCTTAAATTCATTGCGCTTTTGACACTCTCAACATTACCCGATATAACAATCTGCCCTGGAGAATTGTAGTTCGCACATTGAACAACCATCTCCTCATTTGAAACTTCATTGCAAATATCATTTAGTGTTTCTGCATCTAAACCAATAATTGCAGCCATTGTTCCCTTTTGAATCTTTCCAGCTTCTGCCATTGCTTCGCCGCGATTTTTTACTAATTCTAAAGCAGTTTCAAATGGCAAAACTTTTCCAGCTACAAGTGCCGTATATTCACCCAAAGAATGTCCGGCAAGAGCAAATACATCAAGTTTAGCAAGTAAATCCAGTATCATTATACTATGTAAAAAAATAGCAGGTTGAGTAATTTCAGTCTGTTGTAATTTCTCCTTCGGTCCGTTAAACATAATATCCGAAATATTAAATCCTAAAATCTCCTCAGCCTTTTTAACTTTATTTCTTGCATCCTCCGAAAAATCATAAATGTCTTTAGCCATCCCTACGTATTGAGAACCTTGACCCGGGAAAAGAAAAGCACGCTTGCTCATCTAGTCAATACTCCAAACCAAATAGATTGAACCAAAAGTATAACCACCACCAAATGCAGAAAGAATAAGTTTATCGCCTTTTTTTACCTTTCCGTCTCTATAAAACTCGGTTAAGCAAAGCGGAATAGTTGCCCCAGTTGTATTTCCATACCTTTGTATGTTTATCATAACTTTATCTTTGTCTAAACCCATCCTATTTGCTGTTGCATCAATAATTCTTTTATTTGCTTGATGTGGTACTAGGTATGCAATATCATCAGCCGTTAAATTATTTCTTTCCATTACTTGAACCGATACTTCAGCCATTTGTTTAACTGCAACTTTGAAAACGGCTTTACCGTCTTGAAACAAGTAGTGCATCTTGTTTTTAACAGTTTCTTCAGTAGCGGGATTAAGACTACCGCCTCCCTTTAGATAAAGTTTATCTCTTCCCGAACCATCACAAACGAGTACGGAATCTTGAATGCCAAAATCTAAGTTGTCTGTAGGTTCAAGTAAAACAGCAGAAGCAGCATCGCCAAAAATTATGCAGCTGTTCCTATCAGTATAATCAACAATTGAACTCATTTTATCTGCTCCGACAACAACAACTTTGTTAAACTGACCACCTTCGATTAAACTCGCTCCAGTTTGAAGTGCATAAAGGAAGCCTGAGCAGGCGGCAGAAAGATCAAATCCCCAAGCATTTTTAGCTCCAATATTGTCCTGAACTAAACAAGCTGTTGCTGGGAAAAGCATATCCGGCGTAACGGTTGCAACAATAATTGCATCAATTTCTTCGGCAGAAGTATTTGAAGATTGAAGAAGATCTTCAACAGCTTTTGTAGCCATGTC
>CBEVZC010000079.1:0-13746 GCA_965554225.1 uncultured bacterium
TTATTTAGGAGGTCAAAATTGCATGGTTAAAAATTATATTAAACTTATTTTAACAAAAAGATACACTTCTTATTTTAGAAATATAATACAAGGAATTATATTTCTTTTTCCGGTACCGGGGTTTCGATATTAATTATTTGATTTTAAATTTGCAATTATAATATTGCTTTTAGATATTGTTATTTTACAATTCACTTCGATTTGGTGTTCATTTCGATTCCCGTTCACAGATTATGAGAGAAAACAAAATTAAGATTAAAACCTAATGTCTATTTTCTTTCCAATGAGCTATACATATCATCAATTAAATTACCATAACGCTCTTCTATTACTTTTCGTCTAATTTTAAGTGACGGAGTAATTTCGCCATTTTCAATAGTAAACGGCTTATCGAGCATTGTAAATTTCCTAATTCTCTCGTAGTTCGCTAAATTCTTCTGGAATTTAGAAAACTCATTTTGCAACAAATCATCTATTTGTTTTAATTTTACTAATTCCTGCTCATCTGTATAGCTTATTCTATGAGCATCTGCGTATTCTTTCAATGCCTCAAAATCCGGAACAATTAGAGCAGTTAGAAACATTCTTCTATCTCCAATAAGAACAAACTGATCAATAAATTGGCTTGCAAGAAACATATTTTCTATTGGTGTTGGAGCCACATATTTTCCACCGGAAGTTTTAAATAAATGTTTCTTCCTATCAGTAATTACAAGAAAACCTTCGGCATCAAATACACCAATATCACCGGTATAAAGCCAACCGTTTTTAAGTACAGCCTCGGTTTCTTTTTTATTCTTAAAATAACCTTGCATTATATTTGGTCCTGCAGCTAAAATTTCTCCATCGGCTGCAATTTTAACATCAACGCCGGGCATTGGCTTCCCGACGGTTCCAAATTTGAAATCGTTCAATCTATTGGCGGCAATTACCGGAGAAGACTCGGTTAAACCATATCCTTCAATAATTATTAATCCGAGCGACAGGAAAAACTCTCCATATTCTCTTGCAAGAGCTGCTCCTCCCGAAATAAAGAATCTTAATCGCCCGCCGGTTTTTTCTCTAATTTTTGATAGGACCAGTTTGTCCGCTAACTTATGTTTTATATTCAAAGTAGCCGGAATCTTTTCATGCAGTTTTTTCTTAAATGCATAATCCCTTCCTATATCAAGCGCCCATTTGAATATTTTTTGTTTCTTCTCAGATTCCTTATCAACATTTCTTTTTATCCGCGAATAAATTCTCTCAAACAATCTTGGAACGGCTGTCATTATAGTTGGTTTAATTTCCATCATATTTGTGGCTACTTTTTCAATTCCCTCGGCAAAAGCAATTGTTGCTCCCGAAGACAATGCAGTATAATAACCTGCCATTCTTTCAAAAATATGACTCAACGGTAAAAATGAAAGGAAAGTATCATTTTCGTTAATGTCAAAAATTTGATGAGCAGAATGAGCATTGGATACAATATTCTTATGAGTTAACAAAACACCTTTTGGTTCTCCGGTAGTTCCCGAAGTATAAATTATTGTACAAATATCATCTTCCTTTGCCAATTCAGCCTGCTCATAAAAGTAATTAGGATTTTCAGCTTTATAGTTTTTGCCTAACTCAATAACTTCATTAAAAAGATAGACGTCCTTGGGTTTATCTTGTTTAATTTCATTCATCACTATAATAAATCTCAAGTTTTTTACTTTACCTCGAACTTTTAATATTTTATTGAGATGAAATTCATTTGATACAATAACGCCAACTGCTTCGGAATTGTTAAGAATAAATTTTATTGTTTCGGAAGTAGAAATGGGATAAAGAGGTACATCTATTGCACCTAAACCCAAAATTGCAAAATCACTATTTGCCCACTCAACCCTATTTTCAGATAAAATAGCAACCTTATTTCCTCTTTTTACCCTAAGAGAAGCCAAGCCTAGTGCAAAATTTTCCGTATCCTCTCTAAATTGATCATATGTTACATCTTCATACTTTCCTTTTTCCTTGCGTTTAAATATAGGTTTGCTCTTCCCTTTTCCAAAAACATTTGTTAAAAAAATAAAAATATCAGGAATGGTTTTAAAAGTAGATAATGCAGGCATTGCTCTCTCCCTAAATAATAATTTTGTAATTTATATTGGAAATTCATTAAAATCAAGTTTAAATATATATTTAACTTTCGAATATTTAATTTATAGACATCACATTTAACTTTTCTGATCACTACAAAATATTATTTGGTTTTCCAATATATTTGTGATAAAAACACTTGTATTAACAAAAATATTCTGTTTATTTCAAATTTTAATTTTATATTTAATATTGTATGAAATGGATTAGAGATATATACGACTGGGTTCTGCATTGGGCAGAAACTCCGTACGGACCTATAGCATTGTTTTTATTAGCTTTTGCAGAAGCTTCTTTTTTCCCTGTTCCTCCGGATGCGTTATTGATTGCTTTGGTTTTAGGTGCACGAAAAAAAGCTTTTAATTTTGCTTTCCTCTGCACTCTTGCATCTGTTACCGGTGCATTACTTGGTTATTCAATCGGGCATTTTGCTTGGTGGAGCGGGACTGGAGAATTTTCCTCTTTTGCTCAGTTTTTCTATCATAATATTCCGGGATTTAATGAAAAAATATTTTACGATGTAAAAGCATTGTATGATAAATGGAATTTTTGGATAATTTTTACAGCCGGCTTTACACCAATTCCTTATAAAGTTTTTACTATTTCAGCCGGAGCTTTTGATATTAACCTTGTACTGTTTATTATCGCTTCTATTGTTAGTCGTGCGGGTAGATTTTTCCTTGTCTCTTTCTTAATTTGGAAATTTGGCGAACAAATAAAATCATTTATTGATAAATATTTTAATTGGTTGGCAATTGCTTTTACAGTTTTACTAATTGGCGGATTTTTCGCAATAAACTATATTTTGTAGTTGATAGCTGAGAACTTAGAGTCGAAAATTAAAAAATCAAAATTTTAAGTTCAAAATCAAAATTCCGCGAGCGATACTCCCCCAAAATACTATATCTTAACTCAATTTGACTGTAATTAAAAAAGATTTTTAACTTTTTACTTAACCTCTTTTTCTCAAAATTCTGAATTCTCAATCTTCTCAATAATTTTTTCTGCAGTAAATCCATACTTTTCAAATAATATTTTGCCGGGTGCACTTGCTCCGTATTTACCATCAATTGCAATGCTAATACCATCTTCGCCAATATATTTTTCCCATCCTTGTGAAATGCCGGCTTCTATAGAAACTCTTTTCTTAACTTCTTTCGGTAATACAGAATTTTTATATTCATCAGATTGCATTTCAAATAATTCCCAACTTGGAAAACTTACTACTCGAATATTTTTCCCTTGGGCCTTCAGATTTTCAGCCGTTTCCAATGCAATAGAAACTTCAGAACCTGTTGCCATTAAAATTATATCCGGCAAACCTTTAGAATCTTTTAGAATATATGCCCCCTTTTCTAAATCTTCTGCAGAAGCATATTTTGTTCTATCCAATATTTGTAATTTTTGTCGTGTTAACAAAATTGCTACCGGTTGTTTTTTAATTTCCAAAGCCGTTTTCCAAGCATAAACCGTTTCGTTTGCATCAGCAGGGCGAATTACGATAAGTCCCGGAATAGAACGTAACGCCGCAAAATGTTCAATTGGTTGATGAGTAGGACCATCTTCGCCAAGTCCAATGCTATCGTGAGTAAACACATAAATCGGACGAATTCTTGAAATTGCGGCAAGGCGGATAGATGGACGTAAATAATCGGAGAAAACTAAAAATGTTGCGCCGTAAGGGATAACTCCGCCAAACAAAGCCATTCCATTTAGAATACCCGCCATTCCATGCTCGCGAATCCCGAAGTGAAAGTTTCTTCCGCCAAAGTTTTTTTTACCGAATGCATCTTCATTCTGCATTAAAGTGTTTGTAGACGGTGCAAGATCGGCAGAACCCCCAACCAATGTTGGAATGAAATTCTTAATTGCATTTATCACTTTACCGGAAGCTGCTCTTGTTGCAATAACTTCACTGTAGTTTTCAAATTTCGGAAGTTTAGCAATCCAATCGTTACCAAAATCCCCATTCATAATTCCCTTAAATAATTCCGCTTCCGCCGGAAACTCTGTTCTATACTTTTCAAAAAGATCATTCCATTGCTTTTCAAATTCTACACCTTTAGTCTTGACCTCATCAAAATGATCATAAACTTCTTCCGGAACAAAAAATTTCTTATCCGGATCCCAACCAAAATTCTGCTTCGTTAGTTTAACTTCTTCTTCACCCAATGGGGAGCCATGAATACCGGCAGTATTTTGTTTGTTCGGACTTCCAAAGCCAATTACCGTATTTGTAATAATTAATGTAGGTTTGCTTTTTTCATCTTGCGCTTTTCTAATTGCAGTTTCCAATTCACTAAGATTGTTTACGTCACTAACATTCAAAACATTCCAGTGTAACGATTCAAATCTTTTCTGAACATCATCGGAATAAGCAAGTGATGTTTTTCCTTCTATTGTAATATGATTATTATCATAAAAAACAATTAAGTTATCCAAACCGTTATGCCCTGCAAATGAAGCCGCTTCTTGAGTAATACCTTCCATCAGATCACCGTCTCCGGCAATTGCATAAATAGTATTATTCATAATATTGTAATTCTCTTTATTAAATTTTGAACCAAGAAATTTAGACGCAACCGCCATTCCAACTGCATTTGAAAAACCTTGCCCTAAAGGACCTGTAGTTGTTTCAACCCCGGGTGTTAAACCATACTCAGGATGACCCGGAGTAATACTTCCCCACTGTCTAAAATTTTTAAGATCATCAAGTGATACTTTATACCCGGAAAGATGAAGCAGAGAATAAAGTAACATGCTTCCATGACCAGCGGAGAGTACAAATCTATCTCTTCCAATCCAATTCGGATTTTCCGGATTATGCCTCATTATTTTTTTGTAAAGCAAATATCCGATTGGAGCACAACCCATCGGCATACCCGGATGTCCCGAATTTGCTTTTTGTATCGCATCGACAGCTAATAACCTGATTGTATTAATACTTTTCAATTCAATATTACTTTCATTCATTGCCATGTTTAGACCTTTTTCAGATTAGGAAAAAATATTTTTGTGATTACTAATTTAGAAATTTTGTTTGATAAAATTTGGAATTTATGCGACAAATTTAAGTTAAATAGAGAGATTGTAATCCACAATCTAAATCAAAAAATAATTTAGTTTAAGTTTTTTTATTGTTTTCCAGTTTATTGTTCAAAACAAAATATGTTATAAATATTGCCAGTATAAAAGCGAATTTACACAAAATGCTTTCAACGGCTTCTAACATCCCCGGAACTAACCTTGTTATTAGCACACTTGGAACAAACGCAATTAAATAACCCCATAATAAAACTTTACTTAAAGAAGTTTTTGTGTTTCTATTTTCTTTAACAACTTTTAGCAAAAGGAGAATAATAAGAAATAAAATTGGAAGGTAGTAAAATATTCCGTATAAAAATCCAAGCGGATAATTATATGCAGCATAGGTAACCGTACATTTAGTAACAATAAATTTATCTATTATAGTTGGATAATATATCACAAATGCTATAGCAGGCAAGAAAAGCAACAAATTGAACTTGCTCTCGTAATTCCAATAAATTAAAACGATATAAAGGGCAAGAGGTGGTAAAAAGCTGATGTCGAAAAAAGCCAGGTAAACAACAAACGAAGAAGTTAATCCGATGCCACAAATTAAAAATTCAATTGTTTGATAAAGGAATAGCAATATCAATAAAATTAAAGATAGTTTATTTACACGGTTACGTTCGGCTTTAATCCTAATTATGATAATAAAAATTAATTCTACAATTGCAAAAAGCAGCGAGACTGAACCATTTAGATTAAACATTCGGTCCGTTTTGAAAAATAATAAGATTTATTACAATACTCATAACGAGCTGTGGGTCCCATCGCAGAAAGGTTTATTATTTGAATGCTTACACCCACACCAAGCAACCTTTTTTTCTTCAGCAATTTCAACTATAACTGGTAAAAATTCAGACCCTTTATGGGAACCGTCGCAAAACGGCTGATTAGCTGATTCTCCACAAGCACACCATGCATATTTGCCTGGTTTTGCTGTTTCAACGAAAGGGGATTTTTGAGCTATTTTTGGATCAGACATATTTTCTCCATATTAAAATGAAATAATCTTATGCTACTTAAAGTTATTAAGTACTAAATTTAGTTATATTATTTACTTTTATCAACTATTGTGAAGATTAAGAATAATGTTTGATATGGTAAATTTTTAGAAGAAATCTTGGACAGATAGAATAGCTGCCGAAATAAATAATTAAGTTCGGCAGCTATTAAGTTTATTAGTTTTCTTTCGGACCAATCATTTTCTCAGGACGTACATACTCGTCAAATTGTTCCTCTGTTAAAATACCTAATTCAACAGCAGCCTCTTTCAGAGTTTGATTATCCTTATGAGCTTTCTTAGCAATCTTTGCTGCGTTATCATAACCAACGTAAGGATTAAGAGCGGTTACTAACATTAGCGAATTTTTTAGTAATTGATCGATTCTTTCCTTGTTTGGTTTAATCCCTGCAACCATATGGTCACTAAAACTACTTGAAGCATCGGCAAGCAATCTAATTGACTGAAGCAAATTATAAATCATAACAGGTTTGTAAACATTCAGTTCAAAATTACCGCTGGCACCGGCAAAAGTTATTGTTGTGTGATTACCCATCACTTGTGTACAAACCATCGTCATTGCTTCGGCTTGAGTGGGATTAACTTTACCCGGCATAATCGAACTTCCCGGTTCATTAGCCGGTAAACTTAATTCTCCTATCCCACTTCTCGGGCCGGAACCCATCCAGCGGATATCATTTGCTATTTTAAATAGTGAAGCAGCAATTGTATTAAGAACACCGCTAAATTCTACTACTGCGTCATGAGCAGCCAGAGCTTCATATTTATTTGGTGCAGAAGTAAATTTTTGACCGGTTAATTCAGATATTTTCTTTGCAGATAATTCCGCAAAATCTTTGTGAGTATTCAAACCAGTTCCTACAGCTGTTCCGCCAAGAGCTAATTCCGATAATCTCGGGAGAGCAGCATCAATTCTAGCTAATCCGTTTGTCAGCTGTTGAACATAGCCTGAAAATTCTTGTCCCAATGTAAGAGGTGTTGCATCCATTAAATGTGTTCTACCATTTTTAATGATATCGGCAAATTCTTCTCTTTTTGCTTGAAAAGTGTCACGGAGTTTTGTAAGCATAGGAATTAATCTTCTATATGTTTCTTCAACAGCAGCTATATGCATAGCAGTCGGGAAAGTGTCGTTGGAAGATTGAGCTTTGTTAACATCATCATTTGGATGAATAGGTTTTTTACTGCCCATTACTCCGCCTGCAATTTCAATTGCCCGGTTGGAAATCACTTCGTTTGAATTCATATTCGTTTGTGTTCCGCTGCCTGTCTGCCAAACAACCAGAGGAAAATGTTCATCAAGTTTTCCTTCAATAACTTCATCAGCAGCTTGAACAATTAAATCTTTTTTATCATCCGGCAGCATTCCAAGTTCATTGTTTGTAAGAGCGGCAGCTTTTTTTAATATTCCAAGTGCTCTAATAATTTCTCGTGGAAATCTTTCTCCACCAATCTTAAAGTTTTCTTTTGATCTTTGCGTTTGTGCTCCCCAGTATTTATCGGCAGGAACTTTAACCTCACCCATAGTATCAGTTTCAATTCTGTATTCCATTTTTGCCTCCAAAATTTTGATTTATAATAATAAATGAAAAATAAGTTAAAATGACACGAATATCAATTTTAAGGATTTAACCAACTTTTCTAATAAATTTTATACTGTAAACTAAATTAATTCTGATTTAAAAGCGAAATGTTTTCTTAAATATTTTAGATTATTCGAATTATAAAGTTTGTTTAGAACATAAAAATATCAATTTGAAATTGGTTTAACTCTTCGGGCACCAACATAATGACTTTTATAATATGAATTACTTAATGATGAAATGGTTACACCCTGAGATGAACTTGCGTGGGCAAAAAGTGAGTCTCCTATATAAATGCCTACGTGACCAGGATACACACCTTTTTGAGTATCGAAATAAATGAGATCTCCAAACTTTAACTTCGATTTTTTGCCGATGATTTGTCCTACTCTATATTGCCCTCTTGCAGTTCTTGGTAAATTTACACCTATGGATTTACGATATACCTTCTGTGTGAAGGCGGAACAATCTATTCCCTTTTTCGAAGAACCTCCGTATTTATACGGTGTATCGAGATAATTAATAATTTCAAATAGTACTTTTTCTCTTGGAGTTAAGGCGCGTGAAAGTTTTTTTAAGCTATTAAATTTACGAATAAATTCAGTAGGATTTATATTAGCTTCAGAGGGTAATGCTTCCGTTTCATCTTTCCCGGGATTATTATATTTATTGACTTTTTTCTGCTCTTTATCCTTTTCGGCAAATCTGATTACACTGTTTTTACTTTCCGGTTCCTGCTCTTTCGGTTTATCATACCTTCTGTAATTAGACGTTGACGCACACGAATTTAACAATAAGCTAATTACAAGAAAAAAAGAGGCAATATATAAATGCCTAATCATCGTAAGGATTACCCTAGATATGACCTTAAAAACCTGCTTCTTGAAGTATGGCGAAGTCTTCTAATAGCTTTTTCTTTTATTTGACGAACTCTTTCCCTAGTTAAATGAAATTTTTCACCAATTTCTTCAAGAGTAAAAGAATGGTCGTCATCAAGACCAAAATATAATCTAATTACTTCAGCTTCCCTTTCAGTTAAAGTTGACAAAGCTCGTTCAATCTCTCTTTGAAGAGAATCAGACATTAAAGATTTATCCGGAGACGGATCTTCCTCGCTGGAAAGCATATCAAGCAAGCTATTACTTTCACCTTGAGCAAAAGGAGCATCCATCGATACGCTGCGGCCGGCTATTTTTAACGTATCCGATATTTCATCTAAATCCATGTCCAATTCATTTGCAAGTTCAGTTGCACTCGGTTCTCTTTCATATTCCTGCTCTAAATTGCTATATGCTTTACCAATTTTATTAAGAGTCCCAACACGGTTTAAGGGCAGACGTACAATTCTGGACTGTTCTGCCAATGCTTGCAAGATAGACTGGCGGATCCACCAAACAGCATATGAAATAAACTTGAATCCCCTTGTTTCGTCAAATCTTTTAGCTGCTTTTATTAGACCTAAATTCCCTTCGTTTATTAAATCTCCTAAAGAAAGTCCTTGGTTCTGATATTGTTTAGCAACACTTACAACAAAACGCAAATTAGATTTCACAAGTTTTTCAAGTGCAAACTGATCGCCTTTCTTAATTCTTATTGCCAGATCAATTTCATCTTCCGGATTGAGCAAATCAACTTTACCAATTTCCTGAAGATATTTATCAAGCGATTGACTTTCTCTATTTGTGAATTGTTTTGTGATTTTCAATGAAATTACCTCAAAAATTTTCAGAATTAATTGAATCTACAATACCAACTATTGATGCATCAACCGGAGCCATATCAACATCCATTGCAATAACCGATTCACTCGAAGTGGCGTAAAATATTATTTCGCCGGGTCCCGCTCCTATTGTGTCAACAGCAACAATCGCGTCTCCAATTTCTTTTAAATGTGAGTTAATAGGCTGCACAAATTGGAGCTTATAACCTTTAACGGCATCATATTTACGAGTTGCCCAAATTGTTCCTATTACTCTACCTAAAATCATTAGTTTTCCACAATTTCTTTTAATTTCTCTTTTACTGAAATATCAAGCTTATCAACAATAGCCATTATAACTGCATCTACCGGTTTATCTTTTGTAAATGTAGTTTGACGTGCCGAACTTCCTTGTGCAAAAAGAACTATTTCGCCTACACCGGCTCCAACAGAATCCACCGCTACAACAAAACCGTTTTTAGGTTTATAATCCAAATCGAGCTGCTGAACGATTAAAAATTTAGCTCCAACCAATTTCTCATCTTTTCTGGTTGACCAAACCGTACCAATTACTTTTCCTAAATGCACACTTACCTCATAAATCTTTTGATGTTAAAATTTTTATGCCGCTGTTTTCAAACTTCTCTGTATCATAGGTTAATATAGGCAATTTATTTAACTTTGCCACAGTACAAATTATTGCATCACGAACTGATGAACCCTTTCCAATATACTCATCTACATACAAACTATATCTAGCATGAAGACCTAAAACTTTAAGCGCACTTAGCAATGATAATACAATTTCTTTTTCACTTTTACTATTAACGGAATAAATCAGTTCTGACGAATTAATTACCGTCGTAAAACAAATACCCTTCTTCATTGCTTTTTCTAAAGCAGACAACGAATTCGAACTATGCTTTAAATGTTCTAATAATATATCCGTTTCTACTAAAAATTCAATCTTATTTTTATTCAATTCAAAAATCGTTCCTAATACTAAGTTTTTTCAAGTTCCCCTTACTTTTCATAAAATCCAAAACAGTATTTATGGGAATTCCCTGAACTTCTTTTATTTTTTCCGCAAGATTTATATTAATATTTTCAAAATCAGCATTCTCAGCTAAAATTTCTATTTTAACTTTTTTATACCCTTTCGAGAACAAATCCTTAATTAACCGTTTAGGAACAATTAATTGACCATCTGAAGTTATTTCCGCTTCAACAGTTAATATTTTAGCTAAATTAGGCATTCTCTTCTAAAAAACTTGTTCCATTTAAGTCATTATTAATCTTAAAAAAATGAGCTGCAGTTTGAGCAACATCGGAAAAAGTTTCTCTTATGCCTAAACTTTTCCCCGATTTGTTTTTTCTATAAAACAGCAAAGGTACATATTCTCTACTATGATCCGTACTTGGAGTAGTCGGGTCGTTTCCGTGATCAGCTGTAATAATTAACGCATCTGTCTCATCTAGAGACTCCAGAATTTCAGGTAGAGCTTCATCAAATTCTATTAATGCACCGTGAAATCCTTCGGGATTATTCCGGTGACCAAAATATACATCAAAATCGACTAAATTAGCAAAAATGAAACTATTTTTTGTCTCGCTAATACTTTGTATTATTTTCCGAATACCTTCTTGATTGGATTTTGTTTTTTCAATTACATCAATTCCACGATAATTAAACAGATCGTTAACTTTACCAATCCCAATAGTTTTTATTCCACTTTTTGAAGCGTAATCAAGAATTGTGTCGGAAACCGGATCGACCGAAAAATCGCGTCTATTTGTTGTTCTTGTATAATTACCGTTACTTCCCAAAAATGGTCGTGCTATAACTCTTCCAACTGTATTATTTCCAACTAAGACTTTCTTTCTAGCTATTTCACATATTTTATAAAGTTTTTCTAACGGAATTACTTCTTCGTGTGCTGCAATTTGGAAAACGGAATCCGCCGAAGTATAAACTATTGGATAACCGGTTTTAACATGTTGATCGCCAAGTTCTTGAATTATTACCGTACCGGAAGCAGGTTTATTACCCAAGACTCCTTTTACTCCCGTTTCTTTCTTAAATAATTCAATCAATTCTTCCGGAAATCCGTTAGGATAAACTGGAAACTTAAAATTGACCGGAACACCTGCAATTTCCCAATGCCCGCTGGTTGAATCTTTCCCGGTAGATATTTCTCTCATTTTTCCGTACGAAGCAATGGGCTCTTTTTGCGCCGGAACCCCCGTTAAATCTTCAATATTTCCAAGTCCCATTTTTGCCATATTAGGTAATTTTAAACCATTTACTAAACGAGAAATATTGCCGAGAGTGTTACTGCCTATATCACCATATCGGTCTGCATCGGGTAACTCTCCAATTCCAACTCCATCCAAAATAATAATTACAAAATTATTCATAAACTATTTAATTTTTAATTTTAATTATTTAATAATGTATGATCAGTTAAATACTCTTAACTGAATTACCGCCTTTTTCAATCGCCTTATTCAAAGCAAGTTCAGCGTTTTTCATTACTTCTTCAAATTCTGTTTTATTCTTTGCAGAAGCTACCCCTATTGAAACGGTAAAAGTAGTTTGCTTAGTTAAAACCTCAACCGGTTTCCTGGCAATTTTTATTCTTAATTTTTCAGCCCACAGAAAAACATCTTTAGTATTTTTATTAAAGAAGAAAACAGCAAAAATTTTATTACTTAACCTTCCAAAAAGATTTGTTAATGTTATTTCATCCCTAATTATATTAGTTATTGACATTAAAACTTTAGGGAAAGGGTCTTCTTCAAACAATGAACCTTCATCAAGAAATTCATCAATTTGGATTAGTGCAACGGCGCTCGGCACATCAAGTTCTTTTGATTTAATTAAATCACTGCTCATTCTTTCCATAAATGAATTATAATTAAGTGCTTTCGTCTCAATATCAAGCGATAATAAATTCATTAAGATTGAATTGGTCGAATAAGAATAAACAATAAACGAAAAAAGTTTTGCAGCACTTCGTATAAATTTTATATCGGAATTTGAATAAATGTTTTTCTTCAAACTTTCAAAGCAGAGAACTCCATAATTTTGCTCGTCATATACCAGAGGAACAGCTAAAAACGAACCTTCAAATTTAACATCTTCACTATCTGCAAATCTGATTATTTCCTTTTCCGCCGTATCCTCAATCCTTACAGGAATACCGCTCATAATAGCTTTACCAACTTGAGTACCCTTCAAATTGATTTCTAAATTTTCTCCAACATATTTTAACGGTGTTTTATTTATAGTTTTTAAAATTTTAAATCTCTGAAGATTAGGATCAAAATAAATAAATGTAAAAACATCCCAGGGAATTAAGTCTGTAACTGCAGAATATATGTTCTCAAAAAGTTCATTTTCGTTTTCAAATTTTTTATTCGCATTAATAACATTCAGTAATGCTTTAAGACGATCTTGAGAAGTTGTATCAACATATCTCTCTTCAAAAAGAGAAATTATAATAGCCAAAACTCTTACAAATCTGCCTAGATTATAAATAGTTTCAATGCCGAAAGTATCGTTTGCTTTTGAATCAAGGGCTAGAACTCCGGTTAAATGTTTTCCATAAAACAACGGAACACCGACAAAACTTTTAATTCCTTGCGGCAATTCATAATATCGAATAACATCAGCTTCGGCATTTTGAGTAATATCGGTTAACAATTCCGGCTCTTCTTTTAATACAATTTTACTAAGTATATCATCTTCAATGTCAAATTTATCTTTAAGTATATCATCCGAATCGGAAATATATTTTTCGAGAGCCAGTTTTTGTTTTTTCTCATTATACCAAAAAAATAATGCCGAATGAGCCAGGAAAGATTCTTTTATAACGTTCAGAATTTTCTCAAGTACAAATACAAATTGTTCATCTTGGTTAACGCCTTCAGGTACTTTTTCAAATGCAATTTTCTCGAAGTTCTCTTTTAGATTTGCCGGTTTAATTGAAGTTCGCTTACCGGTATTTATTCTAGAATTTAACTTATCCGCAGTTAATACTTCGGAATTAGCGGGACCGGAAATTATTTTAAATTCTTCTCCAGCGTCGGTATCATAAGGCGAATCGACAAATTCCTCATCAGACGAAATATAGACCTCACTGTCATTGTTGAATATTCCTCTAATTCTTAGGGAATCCCGTAAAAATATAATAAACCCAACATAGATTACTAGAACTACCGATGCT
>CBEVZC010000080.1:0-13643 GCA_965554225.1 uncultured bacterium
TTATTATGTAAATAAATTTAAGAAATTCCGTTTCCATCTGAAGCTTTACAACTATCCTTTTCATTTTTAAATTCCTTCGAATAAGTTAACTCATTTACATTTTCCTTCATGTAAAATAATTATTTTTAAGAAAGCAAAAAAATAAAATATGATAACGGATCATATATTTTTTTATTAAGTTATTTCGATTAAATAAAAATTTTAAGCTAACTCTTTTGTTTAAAACAAACTAAAATTAAATATGAAAATTGCAATTTGTCAGATAAATACAATCATTGGTGATATTGAAGGTAATAAAGAAAAAATACTTAAATATTATAAAAAAGCAATTGATAAAGGAGCTGATCTTGCGGTATTCCCTGAGCTTACATTATCAGGTTATCCTCCGTTAGATTTAATTGAAAAAAAGGAATTTAGAGAAGCCGTTATAATTGCAAGCGGAGAAATTGCAAAACAAACCGGCGACGTAGGTTTGCTCTTTGGATCAATTTCCGAAGATTACGACGATATAGGAACAGGAATTTATAATTCTGCTTTTTTATGCTACGACGGTAAAGTAAAATTTATTCAGCAAAAAACTTTAATACCTAATTACGACGTGTTTGATGAGGTAAGATATTTTGAATCGGCAAAGGATGTTTTTGTTCACGAATTCAAAGGAGAAAAATTAGGAATTTCTATATGTGAAGATATATGGAATGATTCCGATTATTGGAAAGAAAGGTTATATGAAAAAGATCCTATTCAAACTCTAGTGGACAAAGGTACCACCCTTTTAATTAATATTTCCGCAAGTCCGTATTCTTACGGAAGAAGATCGGTAAGACACTCAATGCTTTCAACATTAACAAAGGATGACAAACTTCCATTAGCATATGTTTCTTGTGTAGGCGCTCAAACGGATTTAATTTTTGACGGTGGCAGTATGTGCTTTAATTCAAACGGAGAATTACAGCTTCTTGGTAAAAGATATGAAGAAGACTTTTTTATCTTTGATACAAAAGCTGAATATCCTATAGTGTTAAATTATGAAAATTCATTTGAGGAAGAAATTTTGGAAGCACTAATATTGGGCTTGCAAGACTATGCTTTAAAAACTAAATTTAATAAAGCATTAGTAGGATTGAGCGGTGGAATTGATTCTGCATTAGTAACATATATTGCGGTTCAAGCATTTGGAAAAGAAAATGTTCATGTTTTATTGATGCCTTCAAAATATTCCAGTGAAGGGAGTTTAACTCATTCTAAAAAATTGATAAATAGTCTTGGTATTTCTTGGAATAACGTTTCCATTCAACCCGTTTTTGATAAAGCTTTAAAAGAGCTAAATCCTTTATTCAAAGATACGCCAATGGATGTTACCGAAGAGAATATGCAGGCTAGAATACGCGGTTTTTACTTAATGGCTTATTCTAATAAATTTGGTCACTTACTTTGTACAACAGGTAATAAATCTGAAATGGCTGTTGGCTATGCAACACTTTACGGTGATATGTGCGGTTCATTGGCAGTTATTGCAGATGTTTATAAAACTCAGGTTTACAAAATTGCTAATTATATTAATAGAAAGGTTGAAGTAATACCGCAAGAAATTATTGATAAACCGCCATCAGCAGAATTAAGACCGGATCAAAAAGATCAAGATTCTCTTCCTCCGTATGAGCTTTTAGATAAAATATTAAAAATGTATTTGGAAGATTCGAAAGAGATAAACGAAATTACAGAAATTATTGGTCAGCCCGAAATTGTAAAAAGAGCTTTAAAATTAGTTGATCTTAATGAATTTAAACGTAAGCAGGCAGCTCCTGTTTTACGTGTTACAAATAAAGCCTTCGGTTATGGAAGAAGATTCCCAATAGTTCAGGGATGGAGAAAATAACTTTTTCTTAAGTAATTAAAATTAATTATTCAAAATATATTAGGATTGCAGTATGATTAGAAATGCAAGGATAAAACTAGTTCTATTATTTTCATTGATCTTATTCGGGACGTTGTCGGCACAATTCAGTCAGGAAACAGATATTGTAAACATAAAAATCTATAAATCTTTTGATAAAATACATCCCGGAAGTCAAGTTAAAATAGCGATTGAAGCTAACATAAAAAACGGTTGGCACATAAATTCGGTAAAACCGAAAGAAGATTTTTTAATACCAACCACTATTACATTAGATAGCAGCAGCAGTTTGAGTTTTGATAAATTGCAATTTCCGGAATCAGAAGATTTAAAATTCGATTTTTCTGATACACCTTTAGCGGTTTATCAAGACAATATTTTAATCGGAGGAATAATTACTATTCCGCAAAACTATAAACTTGGAATAAAGAAGATAAAACTATCTTTCAGCTACCAAGCATGCAACAATGTAAACTGTCTTCCACCTTATTCTGTTGATACAACTTTCACCTTAGAAATTGTTGACAATAAAACACAAATATCAGAGACCAACTCAGAAATATTTTCTAAACTGGATTTATCCTACAGTCAACCGGTAAAAGTAAACGATAACGGTTCTATAGCAAACACATTAGAATCAAGCGGCTTATTATTAGGTTTATTATTTGTCTTTATTGGCGGTTTAGCGCTTAATTTAACACCTTGCGTTTATCCGCTAATTCCAATAACAATAGGTTATTTCGGAGGACAAAGCGAGGGACGAACCGGTAAATTATTTGTGCTCGGTCTATTGTATGTCCTTGGTATGGCTCTAACTTATTCTGTTGTTGGAGTAATCACAGCTTTAAGCGGAGCCGTGTTCGGTGCTTTACTGCAGAATCCAATTGTAATAATTTTTATTGTAATAATTTTTATAGCGTTAGCACTTAGTCAATTTGGTGTTTACCAGTTTAAGTTACCGGATAAATGGGTAATGAAAGCCGGAGGAGCAAGAGGGGGAGCTTTCGGAGCGTTTTTTATGGGCTTAACAATGGGAATAGTCGCTGCTCCTTGTATAGGACCTTTTGTTATTGGTTTGGTTACATATGTCGCAGCAAAAGGCGATCCGTTTTACGGTTTTTGGATGTTTTTTACTCTTGCCGTCGGGTTAGGAATGCCATACCTATTTCTTGCGTTGTTCTCAGGAAAAATTAAAAGTTTACCGCGAGCAGGTTTATGGATGGAAGCAGTTGAACATATTTTCGGTATTCTCTTATTGGGCATGGCATTGTACTTTGCCGGTCCGTTGATTCCAAAAGAAATCAACCATTATGTTTTACCGGTCTTCATGTTTTTCGCAGGTATCTTTTTAATCTTTTTTGATAAAAACGGAAATAATATTAAGATTTTCAAAGCATTCAAAATTTTATTTTCTGTCTTAATTATTGCACTTTCTGTTTATATGATTTGGCCCACAGAGAAATTAGAACCGGATTGGGTAAAATTCAGCGAACAGAAATATGAACAATCTTTGCAAAACCATGATAAAATGATTATAGATTTTTATGCCGATTGGTGTATCCCCTGTAAGGAATTAGATGCAATTACATTTGCTGATTCTAAAGTTGTTGAAATTTCTAAGTCCTTTACCATGTTTAAAGTTGACATGACTAAAACAATGTCTGACAAAACTGAAATAATTCGCAAAAAGTTTGATATTAAAGGTATGCCGACTGTTCTCATTATTGATTCCAAGGGAAATGAGATAAAACGATTAACGGGTTTTGTAAATGCTGAAGAATTTCTGAAAATAGTTTCTACTATAAGATAATTTAATTATTTATTGAAGTTACTTCCAAGCTTTCATATTTTTCTAAGTACTAATTAATTAGTTTTTAACCATTTTAGAAAGAGATATAATAATGGAAAAACAAAATGGAAAAGAAGTCAAGAGTCTAAGCGATGTTACAGTAATGTTTGCCGGGGACTCTGGTGATGGGATGCAGTTAACAGGAACGCAATTTAGCGATACGACTGCATTTATAGGAAATGATTTAAATACCCTTCCGGACTACCCGGCTGAGATACGGGCACCCGCCGGAACTATTTATGGTGTTAGTGGATTTCAATTACACTTTAGCTCCAAAGATATTCATACTCCAGGTGATGGACCTGATGTGTTAGTTGCTATGAATCCTGCTGCGCTTAAAAAATATCAGAAAGATTTAAAACAACACGGTACTATTATTGCTAATATCGATGCTTTCGATAGGAAGAATTTAAAGATGGCGAAATATGAAAATAATCCTTTAGAAGATGATTCTTTGCAGGGTTATCACGTGTATAAAGTACCAATTACATCTTTAACACAAGAAGCTCTAAAGGAGACTAAACTTTCGCCTAAAGATATAATAAGAAGTAAAAACTTTTTTGCATTAGGAATTATGTATTGGATGTTTAACCGTCCTTTAGAACCCACGTTAAAATGGATCAATGAAAAGTTCAAGAAAAAACCTGAAGTTGCCGAAGCCAATACTATTGCACTAAAATCTGGTTATTATTATGGCGATACAACGGAAATATTTACTGCCCGCTATGAAGTTAGTCCTGCAAAATTGCCAAAAGGAACGTATAGAAGTATTTCCGGAAACGAAGCCACAGCGATGGGTTTTGTTGCCGCTTCTGTATTGAGCGGTCACCAATTATATCTAGGTTCTTATCCTATCACTCCGGCTTCCGATATATTGCATCATTTAAGTAAATTTAAAAATTTCGGTGTGAAAACATTTCAAGCTGAAGACGAAATTGCAGGAATCAGTTCTACAATAGGAGCAGCCTTCGGAGGGTCTTTAGCTATTACAACAACTAGTGGTCCCGGACTTGCATTAAAAACAGAAGCCGCAGGATTAGCAGTGATGACGGAACTTCCTATTGTTATTGTTGATGTTCAGAGAGGTGGTCCCAGTACTGGATTGCCGACCAAAACCGAACAATCTGATCTATTACAAGTTATGTATGGTAGAAATGGTGAATCCCCCGTAGCAGTTCTTGCAGCATCTACACCGTCAAATTGTTTCTATATGGCTATTGAAGCTTCACGCATTGCGATGAAATACATGTTACCTGTTGTACTAATAACAGACGGTTACATTGCCAACGGAACCGAGCCATGGAAAATTCCTCACGAAAGTGAACTTCCTAAATTCGATCACGAATTAGAAACAAATCCGGAAGGATTTAATCCATACAACAGAGATGAAAATCTATCGCGTCCTTGGGCTGTGCCGGGAACACCGGGTCTTGAACATAGGATAGGCGGTTTAGAGAAAGAAAACATTACAGGTAATGTTAGTTATGATCCTGATAATCATGATTTAATGTGTAGACTAAGAGAAGAAAAAATTCAAAAAATCAGTGAAGATATTCCAGAGTTAGTTGTTGATGGTGAAGAAGAAGGAAAACTACTGGTTATCGGTTGGGGTGGTACGGAAGGTTCTATTGTAGATGCTGTAGCTCAAGCTCGGGAAGATGGTTATAAAGTATCCAGGGTTCATCTCAGATATATAAACCCCTTCCCTAAAAATCTTGGCGATGTCCTTTCTAAATTCGATAATGTCCTTGTACCGGAAATTAACTTAGGTCAGTTATCCAAAATACTTAGAAGTACTTACCTTGTTAATACTATCCAGTTTAATAAAATGAGAGGTTTGCCTTTCAAAACTTATGAAATAAAAGAAAAAATTGAAGAAATTCTTGGAGGCGGCAATGACTGATAAAATAGATGTACAAGAAGTAAAACTAACTGCTAAGGATTTTAAATCCGATCAAGACGTTCGTTGGTGCCCCGGTTGCGGAGACTATTCCATTTTAGCCCAGGTACAAAGGACATTTCCGACGCTTGGTAAGAAGAAAGAAAATATGGTTTGGATATCCGGTATAGGTTGTTCAAGCCGTTTTCCATATTACATGGACACATACGGATTCCATTCAATTCATGGAAGAGCACCGGCAATTGCAACGGGATTAAAAATAGCCCATCCTGAACTTGATGTTTGGGTTGCAACTGGAGACGGAGATTTAATGAGTATTGGTGGAAATCACTTTATTCATGCATGCAGAAAAAATGTAGATCTTAAATTGCTTCTTTTTAACAACGAAATTTATGGTTTAACAAAAGGGCAATACTCTCCTACTTCGGAAAGAGGGAAAATCACTAAAAGTTCACCTTATGGTTCTATTGATTATCCTTTCAACCCGACTTCCTTGGCTCTTGGTTCAAATGCTTCTTTTGTTGCACGTACTGTTGATAGAGATCCTAAACATTTACAGGCGATGTTGAAAAGAGCAGGAGAACATAAAGGATTGGCTTTCGTCGAGATCTATCAAAATTGTGTGATTTTCAATAATGGAGCTTTCTTTAGCTTGACTGAGAAAGAAACTAGACCGGAAAATACAATTACTCTTGAACATGGTGAACCAATGATTTTTGGAAAGAACAATGATAAAGGAATCATACTGGATGGTTTTGAGCCGAAAGTTGTTAATCTTAATGATGGGAAATATACTGTTGATGATCTCATTGTCCATGACGAATTTGATGAAAGTCCGGTTCGTGCTTTTATTCTTTCACATATGACAGATCATCCAGATCTTCCTACACCTTTTGGTATCTTTCGTCAAGTTATTAAAGAGACATATAACGAAGCTTTGGAAAATCAGATAAAGGATGTAACTGCAAAAAAAGGGAAAGGAGATTTAGAGAGTTTACTTTTCAGTGGAAATACATGGGAAGTAACAGAAAATTAACTTTTCTTTAATCGTGTCTATTTTTATAGCCGCTCAACAATTAAATTTGTTAAATTTGATACTGAGCGGTTTTTTATTATGCGGTTTATAAGAAAACCAAACTTAATTCATACTAATCCTTATATTTCTAATTATTATAATTATACAAATATGGCAGACTTCAAAAAAATAAAAGAGCTAATTCACAATAATGCAACCTTTTTAATTACCACTCATGTTAATCCGGATGCAGACGCTATCGGCTCTGAAATGGCTTTATTAGAACTTTTAAAAACTTTAGACAAAAAGGTGAACATAGTAAATCATAGTGCTACACCCTATAATCTTGAATTTTTAGATCCTTCGCATCTAATTCAAAAATATGAGCTGGAAATTCATGATAAAATAATTTTGGAATCTGATGTACTTATTTTCCTTGATTTAAACCAGATGAATAGAACGGTGAAAATGGAAAAAATATTTAAAAAAACAACCGGAACTAAAATTTGCCTTGATCATCATACTGAACCGGAAAATTTTACGGATTATCAATTTGTTAATACTGACTATTCTTCGACTGGTGAAATTATTTTTGATTTAATTAAAACATTTAGCGAAATAAAACTTACTTATGAAATGGCACTTCCGATTTATGCTGCAATTATGACCGATACCGGTTCCTTCAAATATGAACGTACAACACCCGAACTACATAGAAAAGCAGCTAAGCTTTTGGAATGCGGTGTTAATCCGACTTTCGTTAACGATCAAATTTACGGGCAGTATTATTTTGGTCGGATTAAACTTTTAGGTTTCGCTTTAGAATCTCTCTCGCTAAGCCCTTCAATGAAAATTGCTTACATGATAGTAACACAGGAAAACCTTAAGCTGACAGGTGCAATAGAAGCCGATGTTGATGGCTTTGTGAACTACTGTCTTTCGGTAAAAGGTGTTAAAATGGGAATTCTTTTCTTTGAACTTAAAGACGGAGTAAAAATAAGTTTCAGATCAAAAGGTAATATTGCGGTTAACAAATTAGCAGCAAAGTTTGATGGCGGTGGCCATACTAATGCTTCCGGTAGTCGTTTATTCGATGTTAAATTAAATAAAATTATGGAAGAAGTTTTGCGAGAAGCAGATAAGTTTGTAAATAATAAAAAATTTTAATTATAGGGAGAAACTAAAAATGATTTTCGAAATGAAATTCAGATCAACAAGCAACAAAGCAAAATATGCATATAAATCAGCTGTGCAGAAATTTTTCTTTAATAACAGTTCGTTAAAAGAAGAATTGGAAGAATTCGAAATCAATATTGGGTTAAAAATAAACAAAGTTTTACGCGAACAATTAATTAAAGAGAAAAAAATTGGTTTAGAACTTGTAAAACCTAGCGGTAATCCGGATTTAATTTTTATTCAGAAAGTTGATATTTTAAAATCATTTACAGCAGATTTTTTCCGAAACTCACTTTCGGCTATAGTTCCGAAACTAAAAGATCAACCTTTACGAAATTTACATATTTTCATCCCCGAATATTCACTTTTTTCAGATACTTTCGAAAACGACGAATACTATTATCAGACATTTGTTGAAGGAATATTGCTCGGAAATTATACTTTTGATATTTACAAAACCGAAAAAAAAAGAATTACTCCATTCCAGATTACATTTCATTCCGGTAACCCTCGGAAAGTTAAAGATGCGATTTCAAAAGCAGAAAAAACAATTTCTGCAGTTTACTTTGCAAGAGATCTGGCAAACGAACCGGCAATTACTTTAACTCCGAATGAACTGGCGCAACGAGCAAAAAAAGAGTTAAGTGAAGCAGGAATAAAAGTTACAATCTTTAATGATAAAGAATTAAAGAAAAGAAATATGAATGCAATTCTTGCCGTGGGAAAAGCAAGCAGCAATACGCCAAGACTAATTGTTATGCATTATAAGCCGAAAAAGAAAGCAAAGAAAAAAATAGCACTTGTTGGTAAAGGTGTAACATACGACAGCGGAGGTTTGTCGATTAAACCCACGGACGGAATGATTGAAATGAAAGCCGACATGGCCGGGGCAGCTGCGGTAATAGGAATTATTAAATCTGTTGCATTATTAAATTTTCCTTTTGAATTAATTGGTGTGGTACCAGCGGTGGAAAATATGATTTCAGGTAATTCATATAAACCCAGCGATATCGTAAGTACAGCTTCCGGTAAAACTATTGAGGTGAAAAATACCGATGCAGAAGGAAGAATCGTACTTGCAGATGCTCTTGAATATGCATCAAAACAAAAACCGGATGAGATTATTGATTTTGCAACTTTAACCGGAGCCGCAGTTGTAGCTCTCGGTTTACCGACTGCAGCTATTTTTACAAAAAATGAAGAGATGGCCGACTTTTTGTATAAATCCGGTCAAAAAACTTTTGAACGCGTTTGGCGCTTACCTTTGTGGGATGAATACGATAAGCTAATTGAAAGCGATATAGCGGATGTTAGCAATTTAGGCGGTCGTTGGGGTGGTGCAATTACAGCTGCAAAATTCCTCGAGCATTTCGTTGATGAAAATATTCCATGGACGCATGTAGACTTAGCCGGTCCTTCAATAAAACATGATTTTACAAGTTACACTAAGAAATACAATACCGGTTTTGGAGTTAGACTTATTACGGATTATTTGGAAAAACTAAAATAACCAGTGTTATAATTTTTGAGGAAAACTTAGGTTACTAAACCAAACTTTAAGAGATATGCTTTAATAAACATGTTAATATCCCCGTCCATTACAGCTTGGACGTTTGAAGTTTCTACGTTGGTTCTGTGGTCTTTAACCATATTGTAAGGATGGAAAACGTAGGAACGGATTTGACTCCCCCACTCAATTTTCATTTTATTCTTTTCAACTTCATCTTTTTCTGCTTCTTGTTTTTCTAATTCCAGCTGATACAACTTTGCTTTAAGCATCTTCATTGCGTTAGTTTTATTTTGAAGTTGAGACCTTTCCGTTTGACATGCTGCAACAGTGTTTGTTGGAATATGTGTTATACGCACCGCCGTCTCAACTTTATTAACATTCTGACCGCCTTTACCGCCTGAACGATATGTATCAATTCTTAAATCTGCCGGATTAATATCAATTTCAATAGAATCATCAACTTCCGGATAAACAAATACGGAAGCAAAAGATGTATGTCTTCGTTTATTTGAATCGAACGGAGAAATTCGTACTAATCTATGTACACCGTTTTCTGCTTTAGCGTATCCGTAAGCAAAATCTCCGGTAATTTCCATAGTTACACTTTTAATTCCGGCACCATCTCCGTCAAGTCTGTCTAACATATGAATCTTGAAATCATTTTGTTCAGCCCAGCGTAAGTACATTCTCATTAACATTTCGGCCCAATCCTGAGCTTCAGTTCCACCGGCGCCGGAATGAATTGTCATTAAACAATTCTTATCATCATCTCTACCGCTCAACATACTCTTGAATTCGATATCTTCAAGTTTCTTTTTGAGTTGAGTAAACTCGCTTTCAATTTCTTCAAGGTAAGATTCGTCTGCTTCCATTTCAGCCAACTGGATAAATTCATGCAGACTGTTATGGGCACTATTTACATCTTCCCAAATATTTACCCATTTTTCTAATGATTTAATTTTTTGTAGAATTGCTTGAGCAGATTTTTGATCGTTCCAGAAACCGGGAACTTCGGACTGTTTTTTTAACTCATTTATTTGTGTTTTTTTACCACTTACATCAAAGATAACCTCGTAAATTATCTATTCTTAACTTGAGACTTTCCAAATTTTTTAATTGTTCTTCGTACATAAACTTTTAACTCCATTTTTCAAATACACATTTTTTTTCTATTTCAACAATAGAAAAAAGTAAATTTTTAGAAAACAATTTTAGTATTTAATTTTCAATATCCAATTCTAATCTAAGCAAAGCAGCGGCTAATGTTTTACCCTGTGCATCTAATTTTAACGATACGGTTCCGCCGCCACCGAGCGTATTATGCAATACAAAATTCAATGCTCTTAAATTTGGAAGCTCATAACGATCAACCTCTCCGAGGCAAATTCCTTCAAAATGTTTCTTTACAACTTCTTTGGATAAATGATTTTTAATAATCTCATATCCTTTATCGTCGTAAGCTATAATTCCGACATTCGCCGCATCACCTTTATCACCGCTTCTGCCATGTGCAATATCTAATAATTTTATTTTCATTTTATAACTCCATAATTTCTACTTTTGGTTCAACTAAGGTTTTACGAATAAGTGCAGGCCAATATGCAACAACTTCTCTCGGTTTTGGTCTGCCACCAGCAAATCCTGTAACCGCCGGTGGACCGGTAAGAATGAGCGGTGCAAGTTCTTTTCCAAATCTTTCAACTGAAGCAAAGTCTTGGGATCTAACTGAGATTCTTAAAGTAATTTCATTTATTTTATCTTCAGGAATTGAAGTTGCCAGCGGTCCATGGCAAGCATTGTATCCAATAAATTCCGTTCTTATTTCGTCAAAATTTAATTTTAATTTTTCCAATCTTTTACGTAATATTTTATCGGCTGCTTTTGCCTTAGTTAGAGCCTGCGGCCAGGAATATGTTAAAGACCCTGAAGCTGAATACCCGTCAGCATAAGAGCACGAAACTTTATAAAATTCTGTTTCCTTATTTCCCGTAATACCATAAACTTTTACTCGATTATTACCTAAATCTTTTAAGTGAATTGAAGTAAAATCGGCAACGCAATCAGGTGTAATATATTCCTTAGGGTCTCCAATTTCATAAACTAATTGTTCCGCAACAGTTTCGAATGAAACTTTACCACCAAGTGATTCATGCTTAGTAATTATTACATCACCGTTAGGAAATGCTTCGGCAATCGGGAAGCCGATGTTAGCCATGTCTTCCACACTTTGCCAGTCGCCTAAAAAGTTACCGCCTGTGGATTGAGCGCCGCATTCCAAAATATGTCCGGCAATTGTACCAGCAGACATTAAATTATAATTATCTTTTTCCCATCCAAATTCGTAAATCATTGGCGCTAAGGTTAATCCGGTATCCGTTGTTCTACCTGTTATTACAATGTCGGCTCCTTTTTGTAAAGCTTCAACAATCGGGAAAGCTCCGAAATAAACATTTGCACTTAAAAATTTATCTTTGTAGGGTTCAATTGATTCTCCAGTTTCCATATTTTTCAATTCAGCGCCTGCTTCAATCAGCTCATCAAGTTTATCTTTAATATTATCTCCTAAAACGACAGCAACCTTTAATTCCTTTATATTCAGCTTTTTAGCAACCTTTAAAATCGCATTAGCACAAGCTTCAGGATTCACTCCCCCACCGTTTGTAATTACCTTTATTTTTTTTTCTTTACAAATTGGTAAAATTCTTTCCATCAAAATAGGAATGTCTTTGGCATAACCAAGATTTGGATTTTTGTTTTTTTGTTTTTGAAGAATTGACATTGTCACTTCAGCTAAGTAATCCATCACCAAATAATCGACATCACCTTCAGTTACTTGATAATACGGTGCATCAATTAAATCGCCCCAAAATCCTTGTCCGGAAGCAATTCTTATTTTTTCTTTCATCACCTAAAATTCCGTTGAATAATTTATATTATTAAGAAATAAATATATTCAAACAATTTGATTAGAACAAACTACTCTTTTACATTTCGAACTATCTTTGCGGCAATATTTTCCAATTGATCTGTGCTATCTAAATTAAACCAGACAATCCTTTCGTCTTTTCTAAACCATGTCAATTGCCTTTTTGCATAACGCCTGCTGTTACGTTTTATTAAACGAATAGCTTCTTTCAATGATATTTCATTATTTAAGTATGAAATTATTTCTTTATATCCAACAGTATTTAAAGAATTTAAATCTTTGCTATAATTTTGTTTGAGAATATTGGTGACTTCATTTACCAAACCATCCTCCAGCATTTTATCAACACGTTTTTCAATCATGGCGTATAATTTTTCGCGTTGCCAATTTAGTCCGAATTGTAAAAACTCGCATTCCGTTTCTCTTTTATAGTTTTGCTGAAATTCCCAAATCGGCTTTCCGGTTATCTTAAAAACCTCCAGAGCTCTAATTATTCTTTTCCAATTCTGAGGAAGGACTTTTGCAGCTGTTAGTGGATCAACTTTTTTTAACTCCTCTAATAACAACTCATTCCCTTTTGTATTTCTTAATTGCATTAACTCTTCTCGATACTCTGAATCCGTATTAACAGTATCAAAGATACCGTCAATCAAAGCTTTTATATATAAACCAGAACCGCCTACAACAATCGGTATTTTCCCAGCAGCAAATATTTTCTTTATAATTTGCAGCGCTTCTTTTTCATATCTGCTAACATTAATTTCATCATCTATGTTTAAATTGTTTATAAAATGATGTTTAACTTGTGCGAGTTCTTGTTGAGTTGGTTTTGCAGTTCCAATATTTAACCCTATATAAAATTGTCTGCTGTCAGCAGAGATAATCTCAGAATTAAGTAAACCGGCTAAAATTAAACTTAGCTTTGTCTTGCCGGAACCTGTTGGTCCGACTAAAACAATTACTTTTCTTTCCAACCTTCTTTACCGATTAAAGGAACAAAAGTGAACTGTGGAATTTTATCAATTTTAAAATCAGTATCGGAAATTTTCGTCAGAATTGTTAATGTTTGTGTGTACCTGTCACCAACAGGAATAACCAGCCTTCCGTTAACAGCAAGTTGTTTCTTTAACTTCTCAGGAATGGTCGGACTTCCTGCTGTAACAATTATTCCGTCATAAAGCGCATATTCTTCCCAACCGATAGTACCGTCGCCTAATCGCATTAAAATTCTAAGGCCCATTTTATCAAATAGCTTTTGAGTTCTATGATATATACTATCGTTTCGTTCGATTGTAAAAACTTTCATACCCATTTTTAATAGTATAGCAGCTTGATAACCCGAACCTGTTCCGATCTCCAAAACTTTTGCA
>CBEVZC010000081.1:0-13462 GCA_965554225.1 uncultured bacterium
AAATGCTAAAACAAAATTGGATATTGGTCCGGCAGCCGAAACAATGGCATCGTCTTTTAATTGGTTCTTAAAATTCCTTGGATCTATGGGAACCGGTTTAGCCCAACCAATTAGCATAAATCCGGAAGCAAACGACAGCAAAGGCATAATAATACTTCCGACAAGGTCTATGTGCTTAATCGGGTTTAGTGTAAGTCTTCCCATCTTCTTTGCTGTTGAATCACCGAATTTATAAGCAGTATATGCATGAGCAAACTCGTGTATTGCAAGAGAAATAAAAAACAATGGTAAAAATGTGACAAATACAATTAACTTTTGGCTGACTTGAATACCGCTCATAGAATTAACCCCTTGGATGATAATCCTTATGAACTTGACGAATATACTCTCTATCAATATGTGTATAAATTTGTGTAGTAGAAATATCGGCATGTCCCAACATTTCTTGAACGGCTCTTAAATCCGCTCCGCCTTCTAAAAGATGAGTAGCGAATGAATGCCTGAAAGTATGCGGATGTACTTCTTTTTTAATTCCGGCTTCTCTTGTATATCTATTAACAATTTTCCAGACGGACATTCTGGAAAGTTTTGTTGAACGGTTACTGAGAAAAACAAAATTCTGACTTTTGATTTTTTTCATTAACAACGGTCTGGATTTCGTAAGGTATTCCGTAATCCAGTTTATGGCACTTTGTCCCACAGGTACAATTCTTTGTTTTGAACCTTTGCCCAGCACTCTAATTACTTCATCATTAAAAAACAAATCATTTAGTTTTATATTAGTCAACTCGGTAACCCGAAGTCCGGATGAATAAAGAAGTTCCAATAATGCTTTGTCCCTTAATCCTAAAGGGACAGAAGTATCCGGTGCATCCAATATCTTTTCTACTTCATTAAATGATAAAACAACAGGAAGCTTTCGAGAAATTTTTGTAGAAGTTAATTTATCAATCGGATTATTTTCAATATAATGCTGCTCAAATAAATATTTTAGGAAACCCTTTATAGAAGAAAGATAGCGCGCTGTTGTAGCAGTATGAATACCCTCCTTATTTTGCGCATCAAAGAACTCTGAAATCAGATTAGAGGAAATTTCGTTGATATCTGAAATTCCGCAAGCCGCAGTATACTTTAGAAATTTTTCTATATCCCGTTTGTAAGAATTAATTGTATTGTCAGATCTATTCCGTTCCAGCTTTAAAATAGTTAAGTATTCCTTCAAGAATGAATCCATCAGATATTGCTTTCATTGTTTTCATTACTTTCATTTTCCATTTCATCTTGTTTAGGATATCTTATTCGCTTGTGATGCTGGCTTACTAAGGTACTAAGAAAGGATTCTTTGATTTTTGTAAGATCTGCAAATGTAATCGGAGCTTCGTCCAGCTGACCACCTTGTATTCTACTTTGTGTAAGATTGTTTATAACATTTTCTATTTTCTGCACTTCCGGTTCCTTCATTGCTCTTACCGTTGACTCGCAAGCATCTGCCAGCATAAGAAGCGCTGTTTCCTTTGTATTGGGTTTCGGACCAGGGTATCTGAAATCTTCTATATTTACATTTCCCTCGCCATATTTTTCAACGGCTTTTTCATAAAAGAATGAAACAATCATTGTTCCATGATGTGTTGGAATGAAGTTTATTATCTCATCCGGTAATTTGTGTTCTTTAGCTAATTTAATACCGTCTGTAACATGAGCGATAATTATTCTTGCACTTTCTGTCGGTTCAAGTTTTTCATGAATATTTATGTTATTCATCTGATTTTCCACAAAGGCTTCGGGGTTAAGAGTTTTACCAATATCGTGGTAATATGTACCTACTCTTGCTAAAATAGGATTAGCGCCAATACTTTCAGCTGCACTTTCAACCATAGTACCAATTGTCATTGAATGGTTAAAAGTACCCGGAGCGCCTTTTGTTAATTCCCGCAGAAGCGGATTATTAAAATCAGATAATTCCAACAAGGTAAGTTCTGTTGTAATCTTGAATATTTTCTCAAAGAAGATTATTAAACCGTAAGTTAGAACCGGACTCATAAGAGCATTTGAAGCAGCAAAACCCGATTGAATAAGTATATGATCAACAGAATCGAACCTCTCAAGACCGAAAGCTATGATGCCAATAATATATCCAATAAGTATATAGAGAAATGAACGAAATATTTGACTGCGGTTTTTAATATCTCTTACAGTATAAGCAGCCAAACCACCAGCAAAAATATTCATTAACGTAAAAACGTAGTCATTCCCTCTTAATCCACCTGCTATAAATGCAGCTGCAACTGTACCATAAAAACCAACTCTCGAATCAAAAAGAATTGTTAAAAGCATAGAAGCAACAGGAATTAAAACTAAAAGTTGGACAGGCGCCTTAACATTCATTTGATAAATTAAAAATGTTAAAAACGAAGTGAATAACAATATAATTGAAATGATTAAAATTTTGGAATTGTCATTGAAAATCTTTTTCCTAAAAAGAAATAGATAAAGAACGAACAGACCTAAGATAACAATGATATGTAAAAACTTGCCTAGATTCTGAAAGAATATCATCCAAAACCCTCTTTGCTGCCCTTTGGCAATCCGGTAAGAATCAATCTTTAATTTGGTTATTGGTGTAATCCTATCGTGCTTAGCTACAATACGTTCATTTTGTTCTACAATACCAATATTTTTAGGTACTTTGTCGATGGCTAATTTAACAGCTTGTTCCGTTAATTGCTGACTGAAAATAATATTCGGCTTTAAGAAATGTAAAAGATATTCATAGACGGCTTTGTTCAAATGTTCATCTTTTCCCGGCATTTTATTAATTTCAACTTTAAGAAAATTCTGTGCAGCATTTAAATCGTTGTAATAAGTTTTAGGAACAATATTTTCAAATTTTCCTTCTCTTACAGCAACACTGTCCTTGGCAATTTGATTATAATTTCTATCAAAGAATTTCTTTTTATAGATTAACGAAATGATGTTTTGAGAAGCATTAAAAATTTTATTTAGTGATTCTCTAAAATTTATTGAAATCACATTTTCAAACTTTCTAATTTCCTTAAATTTCCTATAAGAACTATCGCTTAAAAAAGTTGTGTTGAAATTACTTTTAATCCCAGACGAAAGATCTTCATCGATAGTTTTTTTAAGATATTTGTTGTATTTCCTTAGAGAATCAAGACTAATTTTTGCAATTTCATTATTCACTACAAAAACCGGGTACACTTTTTCAGCTGCTATTTTTTTTTCTTTGTTATATGTTTCCGGATCTTTTAGTATTTCAAACGGCATTGATGCAATCAGATCTGATTGTGTCCAAATTGAGCCTACTGTTACTTCAGATTCTATTGATTCTCCCTGTGGAAACATTAGAACGACAAGGACAATTGTAACAATTACAATTAGTATTCTAATTTTTACATCAGTTTTTATTTTACTATTGGTGCTCTCTGAAATCATTTACTTTTCTTAGCCTCAAAAACCATTTGTAAGAACTCCGCAGCTGCATCTTCGTTATTCGTTTTTTCTAAAACATAGTCAGATAAATCTTTAATTTCTTGAACAGCATTTGCAACAGCAATTTTTAAAGCATTAGTCTCAAATAGCGATTTATCATTGTACCAATCACCGAGCACTGCTGTTTCATTTATTTTAACTTTTAAGTGCTTCGCAAGTAGTTTTAATCCTTCACCTTTACTATTACCACGGTTCCTAATTTCTAAATAATAAACACTATCGTGGTGATGTGATTTATAAAATGAGTTAGTAAGACCAAAACTATACGGAAACTCAGTTTTTTTAATTACCTCCTGAACTGATTTCTTGTGATCACCGGTAATAATTATTTCTAATGTCTTCTTTGCATATTTTTGATACGAGTCCACTTGTTGAAATTTTGCTCCGTACTTTTCAATCAACTTAGGAATAACAGAATTATTTTCGGTATAATAAATTGCTTTACCATGACATAGCGCAACATTCAAAAGATATTTATCCGTTAAATCTAAAACTTTATTAACATATTTTTCTTTTATATATGACTCATGTATAATATTTTTTTCCGGATAACTTCTGATTAATGCCCCATCTAAAGAAATTATTGGCGTAGTTAGTCCCAAAGTTTCGGCATGATAAGTAATTGCGTTCAGTAATCTGCCGGAAGCTAAAGAAAATCTAACGCCAAGCTTTTTAAGTTCATCAATCAATCTAATTGTTTCTTTCCCAATGGTGTCATACTCGTCCAGCAATGTCCCATCAAGATCAAAAACAACCAGTTTTATATTTTTTAAAATTTCTTTATTAATCATTAACAGTAAAACTAATAATTTAGAAAATTACTAACCTAAAAATAACGGAAATTGAAAAAACAGTTTACATTTTTATATTTGTAAATATATAGGAAAGTTAGGACTCTTCAACTGATAATTTGCTTAAGAACCATCCTATAAAGATTGTTCCAATTACACCAATTAACGTATACCACGTCCAGCCAACCAACTGCAATGATATTACCGTTACCATAATAAAAATACCTGAGGTAAAACCGGCTAATGCATCTTCTTGCTTAGCTTTCTTCACAAATAGACCAAGCATAAAAGTACCCAGCAAACCGCCATATGTGAAAGAAGCTATACTGAGGGCCAATTCAACAACAGTATGCGATGTATTCATAAAGAACAGTGCAGCACCAACCAGCAATACTGCCCACATTATCGTAACTAAACGGGAAATTAATAACTCTTTTTTTACATCTAAGGACTTATGTAATGGTCTATATAAATCAAGCATTGTTGATGACGACAGCGAACTAATTGATCCGGCAAGAGTTGACATAGCTGCGGCAAACAAACCGGCAATAATTATCCCGGAAAAAGGAGAAGGTAATTTATTAATGATGAAAGACGGAAATATTTCATCTGAACGCATATTCAGTTGCCCGTAAAACACATAAAGCGCAACACCCAAAAGTAAGAATAAAGCAAATTGAAAAATCACTAAAATGCCGCTTCCTATTATAGCTTTCTGCGCAGACTTTAGATTCTTTGTTGTTAATAATCTTTGAACTATTAATTGATCTGTTCCGTGCGAAGCCATTGATAGGAATGCCCCGCCAACTATTCCACCAATTAGTGTATACGGTTGCTTAAAAAATCCTGCAAATCCAGAATCGAAACCTAAATTAAATATACTTAATTTATCCGCAATCTGTGGATTATTAAAAATTGAGTCGAACCCGTTCGGTAAAAAATGATAGACAATAAAATATAGTGCAATTATTGCTCCTCCCAAATAAATAAACATTAAGAGTACATCGACCCAAATAACTCCCTTCACTCCACCGGTATAAGTATAAATGAGAGTGACTAATGCAATTATTACAATAGCTAAAGGATAATTTATATCCAGCATTAACTTTAAAGGAATAGCAGTTGCAAATAATCTTACACCATCTGCAGCAGTTCTGGTAAAGAGAAAAATAATTGAAGAAAATCTTCTGGTTTTAAGTCCGAATCTTCCTTCAAGGAAAGCATAAGCAGTATTCAAATCACCTTTAAAATAAGATGGAAGAAAAAATACTGCAACAATTACACGTCCGATTAAATATCCGAAAGTAACTTGAAGAAAATTAAGATTTGTTAAATATGCAAGACCCGGTATTGAAATAAATGTTAAAGTGCTGGTTTCTGCGGCAACTATTGAAAAACAAACCGCCCACCAGGGAACGGAAGTGGAACCAAGGAAATAATCTTTTGCCGATTTTTGTTTACCACCGGAAACAATGCCTAAGACCGCCGCAACAATAAGAAAGAGAACAATTATAACATAATCGACAGTTCTATCCACAGAAGGCCTATAATTTTTCTAATTCTTTTACCGCTTCATCAACACTATCACGTATGGGTAATACTCTGCCTAATTGAGAAATATCAATGAGATTTTTAACGCTCTTGTTGGGTGCAGCCAAACGGATATGCCCTTCGTTTGCTTGTAATATTCTAAAGGCTAGTAAAATAGCACTCAAACCTGAACTATCACAATACTCAACTTCGGACAAATCAAAGACCAGTTTGTTTATTTCATCGGCTGTGAGCAAAATAGTAAGTTCACCTTTTACCAAACCGGCTATTTGGGCATCAAAATTCTTTTCCAACAATTTAAATATTGCAATATTATTTTCTTTTTTTAATTCAAAATTTACAGTTTCATCCATAGTTGATCATAAGTTATTTAAGTTAATATAAAAAGCGGAATTTAGTAATAATTCCGGTTATAACAAAGTTTACAAGCTTTTCTAAAACATCTTTAATGAATTTAACAAATTTCTATAAGATTTTTCAGAATTTATTTTATCGTCTACCATTAAAAAATTATAATGCGGATCTGTTTTTGTTCTTTTAAAACCAATCCGGTTTTTAGCTCTTACTAAATTTGCTACAGCTATAAAAAAAAGATTTTCACTTCTATTCAAATCTACAACAACATCAAAAGAATATTCATTTAGTCTTTGGATTAAACTTTTACTCGGTAAATTAAGTTTTGTAATGTCATCCAGTCCAAATCCTATAAACGAATATTTTCTACCATCGGGAATTAGGTTTATTTTGAATTCCGGTAAAAAAAGAGAAACTTTCTTTTTATAAATCAAAAAATATCTGATAACGTCAAAACTATTTTTAAAATCGGAATCGTTATTAGGCATAATAAAAAGATAACTGCCGGACTCTGTTAAAAATTTATTAAATAGTTGCGAATTATATTCACTTCTAAGGAATTTTTTATTAAAAATTAATTTTGCAATATTATTTTTAGCTTCGTCTAACATTACATCTCAATATTTATTAACTGAAGAAACTCTTTTTCATTAAGGATTTTAACACCCAACTCTTTAGCTTTTTTTAACTTTGAACCCGGATTATCACCAACTACAACGAAATCAGTTTTTTTACTTACGCTCGAGACAAATTTACCACCATTACTAACAATCACATTCTTCGCTTCTCCACGCGACATTGAACTTAAGGTTCCTGTTAAAACAAATGATTTATTGTTTAACTCACCACCGGAAATTATTTCTTTAGACGTTTCAAAGTTAAGTCCGATACTTTTTAATTTACTTAAAATTTCCAAATTTTGCATATTCGCAAAATAAGAAATAATACTTTTACTTATACTCTTTCCAATATCATAAATCGATTCGATTTCTTCTTCGGAAGCATTAACCAAATTATCCATCGATTTGAAATGGGCAGCAAGTTTCTGTGCGGCTCCAATTCCCACATACCTAATTCCAAGTGCGAACAATAGTCTTTCCAGAGGCTGGTTTTTACTATTTTCAATAGCTACTAAAATATTATCAATACTTTTCTTTCCAAGTCCTTCAATAGCAATTAGCTCATTGTAATAATTTTTCAGATTATAAATATCATTAAACGATTTAAGATACCCTAAATCCACAAGCTGCTCAACTAATGATTCTCCTAACCCATCAATATCCATAGCTCCACGGCTTACAAAGTGTTGGAGCCGTCCTTTTATTTGCGCCGGGCAATTTACATTTTGGCAGTAGATTGCTACTTCATTTTCCGGTCGATATAAAACGGAATTACAAACAGGGCAATTCTTTGGTATTTCGACTTCTTTAGAATCGGGATTTCTTTTTTCCAACAAAACAGATACTACTTTTGGTATTACATCTCCTCCTTTTTCTATAACAACCGTATCTCCTTCACGTAAATCTTTTCGTTTTATTTCATCAATATTGTGCAAAGTAGCTCTGCTAATTGTTGAACCGGCAAGCAGAACAGGTTCAAGCTCGGCAACCGGTGTTAACGCTCCCGTTCTTCCAACTTGCCAAGTAATTTTTTTCAGCAAAGTTGTTGCCTGCTTAGCTTTGAATTTAAAAGCTACAGCCCATCTTGGCGATTTAGCAATACTACCAAGAATTTTTTGTTGGGCAAAAGAGTTTACTTTTATTACAACTCCGTCTATCTCGTAAGGTAAACTATCTCTTTTACTTTCCCATTCATGACAATATTCTAAAACTTCACTAATATTGCCGTTTAATCTAAAATTAGGATTCACTTTAAATCCAAGCTCTTTTAGAAGGTTTAAACTTTCATATTGCGAAGTGATTGAGGATTCTTGCATCAGTAGATAATATACGAAAATACTTAAGGGTCTTTTTGCAACAATTCCCGGGTCCTGCAATTTTAATGTACCCGCTGTAGAATTCCTTGGATTAGCAAAGAGCTTCTTATTCTTCTTTGCTCTTTCTTCATTAAGTTTCTTAAACGCTTCCAATTCCATATAAATCTCACCGCGCACTTCAAATTCTTTAAGATTTACTTTTTGTGAATCTACGAGGTTTACTTTTAACGGAACAGCCTTAATTGTTTTTACATTGTTGGTTACTTCCTCACCCGTAAAACCGTCGCCTCTAGTGGCGGCTTTAAAAAAATTTCCATCTCTATAAATTAAGCTAATAGAAACACCGTCAATCTTTAACTCCGTAACATATTCAACCTTTTCTTCGTCCGGTAAATTTTCCCTAACTTTCCGGTCAAAATCATATAACTCTTCCTCATTATATGTATTAGCCAAGCTAAGCATGGGAATGCTGTGCTTGAACGGAGGGAATTGATTCTTTAAATCGGAACCAACTCTCTGAGTTGGTGAATCGGGTGTTATTAACTCAGGATTTTCTTCTTCTAATTTTTGAAGTTCACTATATAGCTTATCGTATTCATAATCGTCGACTAAACTATCTGCAAGTACATAATAATGGTAATTAAGTTTTCTAATTTTTTCTCGTAGTTTTTCTATTTCCTTTTTAACAGAATCACTCATTATTTTTATTCTTCTTAATTTTCAGATATTTAATCCCTTCTTTATTTATAAATAAATTTCTAATCCTACCCTTTGCGCCCGAAATTAATAATTTTTTTCCGTTTAAGTATAAATCAACACCGGCAGAGTTACCAATTAATAAACTATAATATTTGGATGCAGAGAAATTTTTCTTTATTCCCGGATAAATTAAAAACTCACCTTGCATCTTTCCATCTGCCATCACACGAACCCAAGAAGTATCAATTCCTTTCATAAACAAATTTAATTCTGCACCGGAAGTAAACTTATTTTTTTTACTGATCGTTTCCGATTTTTTTTCTTTTACTTCTGTGGATTTTTTGATTTCCTCATAACTTTTAGCTTTGGGTTTTGCTTTACCTTCTATTATTTCGTTATATGGAGTTTCTTTAACAATTTCCGTTGATGAATTATTAAAAAAAGATAAATAAACAATGAGAAAAAGTATAATAACAGACGAAATAATTATCAGTGTTTTTTTATCAGGCGACGGATTTTTCTTTAACGGTTCCTCATTTATTTTATCTATATCAGGCTCAAATGTTGGAACTTCTGATAAAACTTTTTGCTTTTCTAAAACTATTTTTTGTTTTTCTTCATTCTCTTGCTCAAAATTTCCTTTCGAAATCGAATTGTATTCGCTCAGAACCTCTTCGCCATCGAGTCCTATTGCCGAACCATATTCACGCAAAAAAGCTCTGATATAAAATTCAGGCATGACATCGAAATTTCCATTTTCAATTGCTTCCAGATATTTTATATCTATCCGCGTATCCTCAAAAATTTGTGAAAGGGTAATATTATTTTTCTCACGCGTATTTTTAAGTTTTTCCGCAAACTTATTAAGCTGTTTTAATTTGTCCATTTCTGATAATAAATTATTTTGTTTAACTTAGTTTTTTAATTTTGGCAGCAAATGCACCATCCATTTTATTTATATTCGGATACGTCTGCACCATACCGGATGAATTAACAAGCCAATCATCTAATTCATTTTTAAGCGACATTAACTGAAAATTCCGATGGCTTTCCAAAAATTGATTTACTAAATCTATGTTTTCTTCAGGCTCAATAGTACAAGTACTATAAACAACTATTCCACCCGGTTTCAATAAAGACGCTCCTTTTTCCAAAAGAACCAACTGAGTTTTGGTTATTCTTCGAATATCACTCAAATCTTTTTTCCACTTAATATCAGGTTTTTTTGTTAAAGTACCAAAACCCGTGCATGGTGCATCAATCAATACCCTATCAAATAATTTATCATCTTGGTACTCTAACGCATCCACAGCAATACTTTTAACATTATTAACTCCAAGTCGATTAAGATTTTTTTCTAATATCTTTAATCTACTGTCAAATTTATCTATCGCAATTATTTCTCCCTCATTTTTCATCAGTTCGGCTAAATAAGCTGTTTTGCCACCAGGAGCTGCACAAAGGTCAAGAGTTCTCATACCGGGTTTCGGGGCCAATACATTACAGGAAATTGCAGTGCTTTCATCTTGAATAGCGAAATATCCTTTACTAAAGTATTCCCAGTCTTGAATGTTGGTTAGCTTAGATAATTTTAAAAAATTCGGGAAATACTTACTAATAGAATAATTTAAGTTTACGTTATCTAATAGCACCTTTAACTCTTCTAATGTTGTCTTCAGATTATTCACACGCAAAGTCATATTGGGTTTGCTGTTATTAGCTATCAACAAATCTTTGGTAAATTCTTCACCGTATCTGTTTATCCATCTTTTTACTAACCAAGAAGGATGAGAATAGTATGCACTAAAATAGGAAACAATGTCTTCGTCGGGATTCGGGTATCTGATGCTTTCTTTATTGCGGATGATATTTCTTAAAACCGCATTTGTTAAATCTGCGGATTTTTGCCCTTGCAATTTTTTAACAAATTCAACCGACTCATTTACAGCGGCATAATCCGGAACTCTATCTAAAAATAAAATTTGATACAGAGCTACCCTCATTGAATTTTTTACGTTAGGTATGCACTTTGAGAAATGTCCTTTGTAAAATCCGTTCAGTACCCAGTCAATTCTGCCCAGCCATCTAATTACTCCATGAACTATTTCGAACAGTAATGATTTATCTGCACCAGTTAATTCCGAGTTTTTAATTTCACTTTCTAAAATTTTATCTAAATAAGCATCGGTCCTATCAATCCTATTAAGAATTTTAACAGCAATACCTCTAACGCCGTTATACAAATTTAAATTTTTATATACGCTATCCGACTTAAATTTATTTGTCATTTATATTTCCGTTGTTAAAACAATTCAAAACACTTATTATTTTGTAAACAAAAAAATAATAATAAATTAGCTTAAAGAGGCAAAAATCGTAATAAATATTTGTTAAGTAGGAATTGAATTAAAGGGAAGCTTTTGTCTTAATTTCGATAAAACCAAATAATTCGATATTTACTTGCTAAAATGGATCAATTCAGTAAGTTTATCTATTCTTTCATTCGCATAATCAATTAATCTCTTATCATTATTATTTTTACATCTTAAATATTTTTTATAATAAGCAAGCGCTACCGATTTGTCTTTGTACAGTTTATCATAAAGAGTTGCTAATCTTAGGATAGCAACACTACTTTCACTATTATAATCTAAAGCCGAATGATAAGATTTAATTGCACTTCGATAATTTTTTACAATTTCATACGAAGCTCCCAGATTTATATAAACATTATCAATGTAATCCGGAATCATGGACGATAAAGCTTCGTTAAGATATTTGATTGCTTCATCGAAATTGTTTAATGATTTATAACCAAGACCCAGATATAATAAACTAAGCGGGTTTTGTTTTTCAATTCTTAACGATTTCTTAAGCATGGTAATAGCTTGATTCATATCTGTTGAATCCGAAGTATCTGAAACGGATGCTGTTGAATATAAACTAAGACCAAGTCTCTGAAAGTTCGAGAATGTGCTGTCTCCAAGAGTAAGTAATTGGCTAAACTGTACGGAAGCAGATTTATATCTTTTTAATTTGTATAAGATTTCTGCATAAAGTCTGGTTAAAGGAATATTTAATGAATTGAATGATAGACTTTGTGACAATAAATTTAATGCATCGTCAAACTTTTTATACTCGTAGTAAATCTTAGCCAGTTGTAATGCCGTCAGCGGATCATATTTATTGAGCATATGAGCTTTCTGCAGGTATAAAAGCGCTTCCTCTTTTTTATTGAGCCTATAATCACAATATCCCAATTGACGAAAATAGTAGTAATTAGTCGAATCAAAAAATGTAAGATCTTTAAAATACTTTTTTGCTCTTTGATAACTTCTTTGTGCTAGCAAAGTTTTAGCAAGTTCCATTTTCGCCATTACATCGGTGCTGTCTAATTTTAAGACTTCAGAATAAATATACGAAGCAGCCAAAGTCTTACCTGCAGCTTCATAGCTTCTTCCGAGAGTAAAAAGAATATCTTTTCTTTTGGGAGCTTCTTTATTAGCGTTGTATAACAAATGGATTGCTTTATTATAATCCATAAATTTATTGTATGCCAATGCTAAATTGTAGTTTTCGTCAACCGTAAGTTTTCTGCCCGCTTTCACTTTACCGGAAAGAGTTTCAATTATCTGTTTATATTTTCCTTTCGCTAATAGTAAACCGATATCCGATTTTTTTTCATTTTGTCCGAAGTATAACCCGGGAATAGAGAACAAAAAGATTAAAACTAAGAGAACAATATTTTTCATATTTATTCAACCTAATAATTCATATTCATAATAGATGAATTAAAAGTATAAAAGTTACCTAAAAAATAAATTTTATGGAAATGTAGGCGATCTTGTTACGAATGGAGACAAAAATCAGATGGAGTTTATCAAAATAAACCCCATCTGTTGGGGAAAATTTATTTAGCTAATTTTGTGTTTACTTCTTTAATACGTTTTTCCAACTCGGCTTTTTCGCCGGGACTTAACGGTTCATTTTCAATATTCGCATATTCAGCGGCGGCTTCTTGATAAAGTCCTAAATTAGATAAAATGTTTGCAAAGTAAATTCTGTCTTTTATGCGTTTTTGAGTATCTGGATATTTACGGTAAGTTTCTTTAGCAACTATAACAGCTGATTTTTTATACCCGTTTTCCGCCAGCAATTTAGCTCCGTTAATCTTTTTTATTCCCAATTTACTTTCAGATACAACCAACGGAACTTTTGCGGATTCATCGGCTCCGTACACAGCTGTACTTTTTGCTTTACCTTCATTCTTAATTTTTGGTACGTTTCTTATTTCTTCCATTGCCAATGCAAGCAATAAGTCATTTGTTGAAACTTTTTTAATATGACTTAATCCTAAAGCGGAATTGCTGCCAATCAGGAAGCGGTTTCCGTCTTTATTCAGCTGTACATAAGATTTTGAGTCCGTAACCACCAAATCGTTGCCGGTTAAGCTTTCACCGGATTTTACTTCTGTCCAGGATTCATTTGTACCTTTTTGAACAAAAACTTTACCGGAAACTTTTTCAACGGAAAAATTCTGTGCAAATAAATTTGCACTCAAAAAGATTATTGTTAATATTATCGTTTTCATTTTAGTTTTCCTTTTTTGTATTAAAATAAT
>CBEVZC010000082.1:0-13349 GCA_965554225.1 uncultured bacterium
TAACCACAAATTTACTTAAAAAGTTGGAAAGTAATTAAACGGATAAATATATTTTTTGATTAAAATATCAAATAATTTTCATTATAAAATAGTTTTTTATAATAATCATATTCAGTAAAACCCAAAATATGGAAATTTTGAGAGATTAAATGCTCCATATATTTAGATCAAATAGGAAAGGAGAAAGTACAAAATACATTTTTACTTTAAAGAAATCTATCTTTAACCGTAAATTCTAAAATGCAATAAAAAAGCGTCTCGAGGACGCTTTTTTCAAAATTAGTTTAACTTGAAGAACACTGGTATTGATACTTGAACTTTTACCGGTTTTCCTCTTTGTCTGCCCGGTTTAAACTTTGTGGCTTTAACAGCTTTAATAGCAGCTTCATCACACCCGGCTCCTATTCCTTTAATAACTTCAGCTTTTACAACTTTACCGTGTTCGTCAACAAAAGCTTTAATAAAAACTCTACCTTGAACACCGGCTCTTTTTGCAATTTCAGGATATACAATTTTCTTTTGTATTGCCGCAATTCCTCCAATTGGTGCAGGCATATCTTCAACCGCAACAAAGAATTGAGGAGCAGTTTCTTTCTCTTCTTTTGGAGGAGGAGGAGGAGGTTCGCTTACATTAGCATTTTCATCTAATTCAGTTTCATTTATTTCTACATCATCCAAAACCTCATCCGAAGGGGCTTCAATCGGGATAGGGGGTTTAGGCGGAGGCGGAGGTGCCGTTTCCTGCTTCGTATTAATAATGTCTTCAACATTTACTAATTCTTGAGGACCTTGAATCTTTAGTTTCTTCCCTTTAATAGTAGGAAAAAATTTGAAAGCTACAATCAAGAGAGCAAGCGATATAATTAAACTTATCTCAAATACTCTGGAATATTTCCTCTTGAGGTCTACTTTTGGGTTTTTCTTTAATGCCAATGTTTCCTCCTAACTTAAAAGCAATAATTAGTAAAAAAACTTAATAAATCATATTGGAATTGTCAAATGGAGATTATTTTTTTTACAAAATAAATTCCTTTTTGTTCCCATCTTTAATTTTGTTTTGTCAACCTTTCACCGGCTTGACTTTTAATATATAAGAATGTAAACAACACACCTAAATAACCGCCAATTGCATCTGCTGTCCAATCCCAAAATTCGCACATTCTATTCGGTATAAAATACTGATGCAATTCATCTAAAGCACCATAAATCATAATAAAAATAATTGCAGCTACTGCAAAATATTTTGTAAACACTTTACTTTTTTTCTGAAAATGCAAAGTAAAGGTAAGTAAAATTGAAAAACCGAAATAGGCAATAAAATGTTTTATCTTATCGCTAAAGTCCAACATATCCGGCAGAGTAGGTGATGGAATAGTGGTAGCTATAAATAATAAGACCCAGTAAAGAGCCAGTGGTAAATACACTAAAAATATTTTGTTTTTCTTAAGTATTTGGTACAATAGAATCCTCTAAAAATTTAATGGCTTTCGGTAGATTTTTTAAAATGTCTTCGGAATTGATACAAAGTTCTGAATTAATCTCAGCGAGTAAGTCTGCCGAGAGACTATGCAAATATACTGCAGAAATTAAAGCTTTCTCAATATTCTTTCCGTGTGTTTGTGCAAGGAATCCGGCTATGATTCCCGTTAAAACATCTCCGGAACCAAATTTAGCCATACCGGGATTACCCGTACTATTAATAAATACTTCTCCCTGCGGATTAAAAACTATTGTCGGGGCGCCTTTTAATACAAGGTAAGAACCTGTTTCTTTTACGAATCGTTTCCCGAAATTAAGCAGATCGTTTTCTAAAGTTGATAATTCAACTCCTAATAAATCAGCAAATTCCTTGTGATGCGGAGTTATAATATTATTTTTCAAATTATAATTTTTATATTTCCCATTCAATGCAAAAATTGCGTCAGCATCAATTACAAATTTTGTAGTTTTATGATGCTCAAATATTGTAAGGAGAGCTTCAACAGTTTGCAGTTCTCTGCCAAGACCAGGACCAATTGCAACAACGTCCGCCCAATTCATTTTAGTATGAATATCTTTTAGACCTTTCATACTTAAGTATTCATTATCATCTTTATATGGTATAGTAATAGCCGATTTAAGTCTTGCTTGAGCTAATTCCTTAATTGATTTAGGAAATACTAAAAATACTGCGCCTGCACCGGATTTAAGAGCGCTTTCCGTCGTTAAAAAAGAAGCACCCGGTAAACTGCCCGAACCTGCAACTACAAGCACTTTCCCTGCACTATATTTATGCAAATCCTTAGCCTTATAGGGAAGACCCATATAAGCATCTTCCGGTTCGATTAAATAATTTTCAACCGATAAATCATCAAAATATTCAGTTCCTATTCCTATGCTTCCTTTTACGATTTCACCTGTATAAATATATCCTTTATAATAAAACAGACCGGTTTTTAATTCACCTAGTGATACTGTTAAATCGGCATTAAAAACTACATCCCCAGACGCATTGTGAACATCTAATCCGCTTGGAAGATCGATTGAGATTTTGTATGCGGGGAAAGAATTTAATTTGTCGATAATTTGCGTATAAGGTTCTTTTAATTTCCCTTTGGTTCCCGTCCCTAAAACAGCGTCGAAAATAAACGAACAATTTTTAAGTATAGTCAAATCTCCCAAGGAATTAAAATGCTTTAATTTTAAATTCTTATTTCTTTTAGCCAGCCGAGTTAAGACATTGTAATTGACTAAAGCATCACCTTTGATTTCATTCTTTTTAGGAATACTAATTACATTAACCTTAAATCCCCTATTAACTAATTGACGAGCAACTGAAAATCCGTCTCCCCCGTTATTACCTCTCCCGGCAACTATTCCGATCTCATCAAAAATATTAATATCATTAAATTTTTCAAATACTGCTTCTATAATGCTTCGTGAGGCATTTTCCATTAATACAACCCCGGGAATCCTTAGTTGCTCAATAGCATATTTATCAGCATTTCTATTTTGATCTACAGAAAATAAAGGTACCATTTTCTTTATCTATCCAAAATTGTTAGTCAACAAGCATTATATCATCACCCAACTCTTCAATTTTAAGATGGTGATTTTCTTGAACGTGTAAAGCAATTTTACGATGATTTTTTGTATCGAATAAATCTTTTTCTTCTTCAACAACAATTAGTTTTATTGTTTCATATTCAGTTACATCGCTGCTTAAATTTTTATAGTTATAAAAATACATTTCCGTAAAATCATCAAACACTGTATACTCTGCATCATCGGAAGAAGCGCTAAAATCAGTTACTATGTCGTTTTCAATAATTGCTTTTAAAATATGGACTTCGAAAGGAAGTAAAATTCTATTTCCGTAATAAAGTCCGCCTTTTTTTTCTTGTAATACTTGATCAATTGTTTTCATTATCCTGCTCCTAAATAAAAGATTACCCAAATTAAGAAAAATGTAGGAATTAAAATTGGAATTGAATATTTAATCATATAAGCAAAAAAGCTGGGCATTTTAACACCTGCTCTTTCCGTAATAGACTTAACCATAAAATTCGGGCCGTTTCCGATATAAGACAATGCACCGAAGAATACAGCCCCGACGGATATAGCTTCTAAGTATAATGCATGTTGATGTTCAAGAGTAAGAACCTGTGCAGTACTGTTTATATCAAAACCAAATTTTCCCATAGCCGCACTCAGAAAGTTCATAAACGTTGGTGTGTTATCTAAGAATCCCGATAGAATTCCAGTCGACCAGAAAAATACTCCTGCATTTAATTCATTACCCAATACATGAGCTTCATGAGCTATAAGTTGTAGCGCAGGAATCATAGTTGCAAAAATACCAACAAATAAATAAGCAACTTCTTTTATCGGTTCAAAATCAAATTCATTTGCTTTAAGCACTTCATCATCAGCATTTTTAAATGCTAAATACATAACCGAAAACATGATTATTTCTCTTATCCCAATCGGTATAGGTTCAAAACTTGGAACCCAGCTCATTACATTAGGATCGATAAAAACAGAAATCAAAATAACCAATAAGTAAATAACGTTTTTAGAACCTTTAACTTCTATTTTACCTGAATAATCATCAGGTTCATTTTCTCCTTCTTTATTTCTTGAGTCAATTATATAAAATATAATTAAAAGAAATATGATGGTCGGTAGCCAAATATGCCAAATATTTTGGACGAACCAGAAAAAGTCAACACCTTTTAAGAATCCTATAAACAAGGGAGGATCGCCAATTGGAGTTAATGCTCCACCTATATTACTTACTAAGAAAATAAAAAATATAATTTGATAGGCTTTAATTCTTTTTTGATTAACTTTTAGAAACGGCCTTATCAGCAACATGGATGCACCTGTGGTACCAATAACATTAGCCAAGAGAGCGCCTATAAAAAGTATAACCACATTGAGCCACGGAGTTGCTTTTTTATCCACCTTAATGTAGATGCTTCCAGAAGCTACAAATAATGATCCAAGCAGTGCAATAAACGAAATATACTCCGCAGAGGTATGTGTTAAACTATGCACATCATGTAAATAAAAAATATAGTACAAAACGGTTATAAGTCCCAAAACAATTGAAACTTTTGGATAATGATGTTCCCAGAAATGATGATAAAACAAGGGACCGGTAGCGATCATAAGTAATAAAATAATAAACGGCAATACCATATAAGTTGCAGGCAGTTCATGCTCAACAGTTTCAGCCTCATTCACAGCTTCTACTTTCTGAACAACATGAGCGGTATCAACACCGGATGAAACATTAATACTTTGGGCAGCAGACAAATTTGAAGATAGCAAGACAACTGTCAGAACGACAAACACGAGAAATGTAATTTTTTTTACCATGATTTTAACAGTAGTATAGTTTTAATTTTAGTGAGTTAAGGTGTATTTCTATATATCATTCTCGGAAACGGAATTGTTTCACGAATATGTTCCAGACCGCAAACCCATGCAACTGTCCTTTCCAAACCAAGCCCAAAACCCGAGTGTGGTACGGATCCGTATTTTCTTAGATCGAGGTACCAGTTAAAAAAGTCTTCCGGTAAATTATGTTCTTTAATTCTCTGCAATAAAGTATCAAGGTCATCTTCCCTTTGGCTACCGCCAATAATTTCTCCATAGCCTTCGGGAGCAAGCACATCAACGGCTAAAGCTAGTTTAGAATTTTCAGGATCTCTTTTCATATAGAATGCTTTTACTTCAGCCGGATATCTATGTACCATTATAGGTTTTTCAAATTCCTCCGAAATGGCAGTTTCATCCGCAGCCCCGAAATCGTCTCCCCAATTAAACTCTATACCTTTTTTATGCAAAATTTTAACAGCATCATCGTAAGAAATGCGTGGGAAGGGTCTTTTGACTCTTTCTAAATGTGTAAGATCTCTATCCAGAATTTTCAATTCTTCTTTTCTATCTTTCAAAACAGATTGAACCACATATTCAAGAAATTCTTCGGCTAAATCCATATCATCATTCAAATCGTAAAATGCCATCTCAGGTTCAACCATCCAAAATTCTGTTAAATGCCTGCGTGTCTTGGATTTTTCCGCTCTAAACGTTGGTCCGAATGTATAAACTTTACCTAAAGCTAAAGCTCCGGATTCTGCATATAATTGACCTGATTGAGTAAGGTAAGCTTTGCCCAAATCAAAATAATCCATTTCAAATAATGTGGACGTTCCTTCGCTGGCATTAGGCGTAATAATTGGGGGATCGAATAAAACAAAATCCCGTTCATCAAAAAAATCTCTAATTGCCTTAACTATTCTGTGACGAATTTTAAGAATTGCAGCTTGCTTTTTAGAGCGCACCCATAAATGCCTGTGATCAATTAAAAATTCAATACCATGCTCCTTCGGTGTAATGGGGTATTCATGAGCAAGTGAAATAATTTTTAGATCACTAACACCCACTTCAAAACCGCCAACGGATCTTGGCTCTTTTTTAACCAGTCCGGTAATTTCAAAGGAAGATTCTTGAGCTATTCTATCTGCGAGTTCAAAAACTTCTTCCGAAACATTCCCTTTAAACACAATACATTGGGCATATCCGGTGCCGTCTCGCATAATTAAAAATTTAACTTTTCCGCTTGACCGCTTGTTATAAAGCCAGCCCTTTAGGGTCACTTCTTTATTAACATGCTTTGATAAGTCTTTTATGTATACTGTTGGTTTCACAATTCGTCTCAATTTTAAAAATCAATTTTCAAATATACTTACAGGCTAAAATAAAATCAAAGGAATATTAATTAACTCTAAATATAAATTAACTATTCACTAATACAGACTCGAAAGGACTCTGCAGAAAATATTTTACCGAATCAATCAATCTCCTCTAATCATAGTTGCTTCCACGTCAAAAACATCTTCAAAAAGATTTTTCCTGCTTTCAAAACTCCAATGTTCCAAATCAATAGATACATTATTTTTTGTATGAACAATAAACAGCAATTCCTTATTTTCTTTCTCTATTCTAACCGAGTCAATTTTTGCCTTGTGTGTTCTATCCAATGAGTCCGCTACCCTTAAAATTCCCGATAACTTAAGAACGATATTCTTATTGTTTTTATAAAGAACGGCAAATTCCTTATGTCTTTCTTTCGGGTGACTTTTTCTATGATATCTTGCAATATTTGCAATAATTCTTATTTCATTTTCGTTAAATCCTAACAGTTCACTATTCGAAATAATATATTGACTGTGTTTATGATGCTGCGAGTGTGAGATATGATAGCCGATATCGTGAAGAATAGCAGCAGCTTCCAGATACTCCCTACATTCGTTCTTTAAGTTCAATTGCCGGTTTAGCTGATCATATATTTGAAGTGCTAAATTTGCGACATGATAACAATGCCCGCGGTCGTAGTTGCAAGATTGAGCTAAATGTTTAATGCTTTCCAATCTTATATCACTTAACTCAGGCTGCAGGGTGAAGTGTTTTTCTTTTTGTAATGTATCTATTATTATTCCTTCGCGAAGCGCATAACCGGAGATAGTAATTCTATCAATTTTCAGCATACTAATAATAGTTTCAAAAATAATTATTCCTGCCGGTATTATATCTGCTCTTTTCGGGTCCAAGCCGGCAATCTTTTTTCTATCCTCTTCTTTTTTAGCGCTTAATATTTCCTTCGAGATGTTAGATAATTCTTTTGCGGTAAAAGTAAAATTATTTAATATTTTTAGTTGTGAATCAATCTTATTATTTTTTGAATAAGCAATTAAACCGTTCGCCATTATAGTTCCCGAAGAACCAATACAAACATCAAACTCTATACCTTCAATTTCTTTTACTACTTTATAAAGAATACCTTCTACCCAGGCTTTACATTCATTTATTCTTTTGTTAGTGACAACAAAATCCGGGAAGAATTTTCGTGTTAATCTAACAGCGCCGAGTTTTAAGCTGGTTGAATATTCTAATTTGCCTTCTTTACCAATAGCAAATTCGGTACTTCCGCCGCCAATATCAATACATAAAGCCTTTTTGTCAAATACCGGAACGGCTTTTAAAACTCCAAGGTAAATTAGTCGCGCTTCTTCTTGACCGCTGATAACTTCAATTTCAATATTTGTCTGATCATAAACTTTTTTAATAAATTCATTTTTATTTAGTGATTCTCGTACAGCACTTGTTGCAACAGCTCTTATTTTTGCCCCGTGAGAATCTGCAATTGTCTTGAAACGGAGTAAGGTATTAATTGCGCGCTGGGTTGCTGCCGGAGTAATGAACTTTATATCGCCTATGTTACCTTCTCCAAGTCTGATAACTTCTTTTTCACGATCAATTATTTCAAAGTTCCCTTTCTCTTTTACTTTTACAACTATCAAATGAAAGGAGTTTGTACCAATATCAATTGCTGCTAAATTCATAACTTATCTATCCAAATTATTCCTAAAATTTGCATACACAATGGTAAAACATCTTCAACTTCAATATCGTCAATCAAATCGGATTTACGGATAAAATATTTATTAGGTCCAAGAGGCGCCCAGTTAAAGGGATTTGTGGGACCAAAAATAGAAACTTGCGGAATAAGAGTTGCTCCGGCTACATGCATCACACCGGTATCGTTAGTAATAAAGAGATCGCTCTTTTCAATTAGTGCTGCAACTTCCGAAACCTTTTTATTCACAAAAAAATTAATGTTGAGACCTAATTTATTTTTAACATATTCCAATTCTTCATTATCAGCATTAGTCCCTGTTAAATAGAAATTAGCAGCTACTTTTTCGTTTAGGTTTTCAATTAAGTCTACATATTTGTCTAGCGACCATCTGTTTTTGGGTTTTCCCGCCCCAACGTGAAGACCAATTAATTTTTCACCAGATTTAAGATTTATCGAAGTAATAAAGTTTTCGGCTTCTTTTTTATCACTTGCAGAAATTAAAATATCTGTCGTAAAATTTTCCGTCGAAATTCCAAAAGGTCTAACTATATCCAAGATGAAATCGGATACATGTGCATCGGGTTTTTTATTCCAATTTATGTCAATTCTTCTATCAAACAAAAAAGCATATTGATTTACTTGCCCGTTTAAACTTTTGGGGCCAACTCTTATATTAGCATTTGCCAATCTTAATAAAAGCAGACTTGTAAAAGATACAGATACGGTCGAAGGTGCAATTGCCAGGTTATATTCCAAATTTAGTACTTTTTTTAGATTTAAAAAATAAGATGGTGCAAAAAGTTTTTTCTTATCAAAAACAAACAAATTATCAATAAACTTATTTCCAGAAATTGCGTAGAAATTTTGTATGCCGGCAATAACAGTCAAATTCGAATCCGGAAAAGTTTCTTTAATTGCTCTAAAAAGTGAAACGCTTGCCAACAAATCTCCAAACTGATTATGCTGACGAACAACAAGAATATTCTTGGGTGTACCAATATCTTTGCTGCCATTTTCCGCAACGGCAAGAAAATATTTAATTATTTTTAGCTTTATGTTAGCGAAAGCGTTTTGATTGGACATTGAATAAATTATTCTTCTGATTTCTTAGTATCAATTTCCTCGAAATCCGCATCTATTACATCCTCGCTCTTAATTTTTTCACTTGGATGTTTTGTTTCATGCACTTCTTCCTTCCTTGATGATGCAACAGGACCAGAAAATATTCCAATAAAATACTTAAAAGCTTTGTAAACAAAATATATAACTATTAGGTAAATAATAAATGAAAACAAATTGATTACTCTCCCATCTTTAACACAGGATTAAAATACTCTATAAATCCCCTGTCTTCTCTAAAAATTTGTTTATATAACTCATCAAAATCCTGCTGCTTTTTAACAAAATCTATTTCAGTAGAATTGACAATCAGTAACGGAGTAGTGTTATATTTGAAGAAGAAGTTATTATATGCTTCGCTCAGTTGAGATATATAACTTCTTGTAATATTCCTCTCTATCGGTCTGCTTCTCTTTTTAATGTTATACATCAGGCGGTCAAGACTTGATTGCAAATAAACAACAAGATCAACTTTACGCAAATCACGTTTAAGCAGCGGGAAAATATTTTCGTACAATTTTAGTTCTTCTGCTTCTAAGTTTAGATATGCAAATATTTGATCTTTATCAAAAGAATAATCGGCTACTAAGAAATTAGAAAAAAGATCTTCTTGAGCTAGCAATTGCTGCTGTTTGTATCTATTAAACAAGAAAAACATTTGAGTTTGAAATGCATATCTCTTTCTGTTATCATAAAACTTTTCAAGAAAAGGATTCTTTTCAAACTCCTCTATAATTAAATTAGCATTAAGTTTTTCAGCCAGCATTTTTGCGAGTGAAGTTTTACCGGCACCTATTACACCTTCAATTGCAATATATTTAACTTCAGACAACAGATTCTCCATGTAAGTTTAATTCACTGTTTGGAATTACATCAAAAATATATTTATTTAAATCTAAATTTATAAATTCTTTTATTTTTTTGTTATAAACCGGGTGAACTAATTCCGGAGCGATTTCAGCAAGCGGTATTAGAACAAAATCCCTCTTTGTTAAATCTTTGTGCGGTACTGTAATTTCTTCGTCTTCAAAAATCATATTATTAAATATTAAAATATCAACATCAATTTTTCTTGGTCCCCATCTTTCAGTCTTTTCCCTACCGATTTCAGTCTCAATATTTTTTGTAAAACTCAACAAGGATTTCAAATCATATTTCGTATTAATTTCAATTACCATATTCAAAAAATCATCTTGTTTAACTGGTCCGTAAGGATGCGATACATATATAGACGATATTCTTTTTACCGAACAATTCTCATTTCCCAAAATATTAGTAATAACGTTTCTTAAATTAGCAATTTTATCCCCTTCGTTAGAACCCAAAGCCAGAAATACTTTATTCATTTCTTCCCTTTATTACTTCAGCTTCCACATGATCAATCAATCCGCCGACCGGCACATTGTTTTTCCTTACCCTTACGGCAATCTTTGAAACAGTAGAATATTTCTTTAACAGTTCATCGGCAATAATAGTTGCAAGAGTTTCTATAAGATAATATTTTCTTGTATTTACAACCTCTTCAATAAACCTATAAACTTTTTCATAGTTGATGGTATATTTCAAATCATCCTTTTTAGCAGCTTCACTGAAGTCGGTATATAAATCCACATCAGCTTCAAACTTTCCGCCCATGTGCTGTTCTTCTTTCATAACGCCATGATAAGCATAAAATATTGCATTTTTTATTCTAATAATATTAGTCATATTTTATTCAACCGCTTTTTTTTTAAGATAGCTCCTTAAGCCCTTAAAATTAGCAAATAAAATTCCAATTAGCACTAACGAACTTCCCATTAAATCTCTTTCGGATAATTTTTCCGATGCAAATAACCACCCGATTAAAAGAGCAATAATCGGAGTAATAAAAGCTGAGAGCGAGAGAATCACCACATTCATTCTTTTCATCAACCAATAATAAATTGTAAAGGTCATCAAGGTTCCAAAAAATGCCAAATAAACAACGGATAATACTGCCGGAGTTTTATAAACGATATCTGCCGTATTTTCAAACATGAGACCTAAAAACAAAAGTGCAATTCCGCCAATTAGTAAGGGAATAAAATTCATAGATAAAGGGTTTAAATGATTGCCGTATTTTTTAATAATCACTGCTATACCGCCTTGCATTGCAGCGCTTAAAACCACGGCAAGCATTCCCCATAAATTTAGTGTAAAATTTAAAGATAAATCGTCAGAGAAAATTATTACAATACCTAAAAATCCAATAGTTGCACCAAGGACTTTAAATATATCAACGCTGTCGTGCGGAAGCGCCATTTTAGAATAAATAATTACAAAAAACGGAAATGATCCGAAAAGTATTGAAGCCAATCCGGACGGAATATATTGTTCAGCCCAATAAACTAATCCGAAAGGAACAACAAAAGAAAAGAAACCCATAATCAAATATAATTTTACAGAGAGCTTATCTTTCTGGATTGAAATACCTTGGGAAAGCATGAAAATTAGAATAAACACGGATGCGAGCGAAAACCGCAATCCGGCAGCAAACATTGGCGGGAATGCATCCAAACCAATACGAATGGCAAGCCAGGTTGAACCCCACAAAAGACAGATGAGAATAAACCCGGAATATATCTTTAAACTTTCGGATTTCAACTATTTGTCTCTTTCATAACAATAACACCCAAAGCTCTCCCGGATTTTTTGCCGTCCCGTCTGTAAGAGTGAAGTATTTTAGAATCAAATGAACATAGTTTCGATTGTTGAATATTCTGTGTTCTTATTCCGCTGGAAGTTAACATATCGTAATTTGCCAAAGCAACATAAAGAAAGTACTTATCTTCTTTTTGCAGAATATATTTAGGATCGAATAATTCGGCAACTTCAATTCCCACTTCATAATTTTTTTGTGAAATTGACGGACCGATATATGCATAAATATTTTTGGGATCCGAATGAAACTTTTCTATTAAAACAGAAATCGTTTTTACTAAAATTTTCTTTTCTGTTCCCCGCCACCCGGAATGAACTCCGGCAATAACTTTATTTTTAGAATCATAGAGAAAAACCGGGACACAGTCAGCCGTTGAAATTGCTAATCCCAATTTAGGTTTATCCGTTATTAATGCATCACTTTCAAACTGTTTCTTAGCATCATGAACAATAGTAACAATATCACTGTGGATCTGCTTTTGTAAAACAACTGTATCCAAATTCAATCCTAATCTACTGAAAAAGCTCTTTCTGTTTTCATTAACCGATTTTTCATCATCTCCGACTGTTTTAGACATATTAAAATAAAACGGAGCTGCCCTGTTTAACCCAATTTTAGTACTCATTCCGAATTTTAGCTCAGGGAGAGAATCTAATAAAACACTTCTAATAATTATCATAATATCAATCTTATTTTGAAATACTAATTTAGTGAGAGCCGAGCAAATTAAAAAGCAAGTTACAGGAAATTATAAGGTGGGAATTTCTTATTTGTCCTTCAGTTTCTTTTGAAATTTCAATTTATTGTTAAAAGGTAAATTTCCATCAATAAAAATAAAAGGAATAAATAGCTGTTGACCTAGTTCATCATAATTCGGCTGTAGAATAAAGTTCGGGTTTTGAATTGTAGAATCGGAATAAATTTTTCTGTAATATTTCTGAAAAGCATCTTGTTTATTCAGCTGCAGAACACCCTTCTTACCGATAAGAAAATACTGATTGCCATTTTGAATTAATCCGTAAAATCTATCGTTAGAATTTACAGATTTATTTCCCATTGAATCCACTTGTCCAAGAATTTTGGATGAGATAAATAGTAATATCACTAAAATTAGTATCTTCATAAAATTTACTTGTAGATATTTTACAAATTGTTTTTTACAGTAAAAAACGAATCCGAGTCTTATAATCTTCGAAAAGATACGAGGGAAAGTTTAGAAGAACTAAAAATTGAGAGTTGAGAATTCAAAAATCAGAATCAAGCATCTAGCTCCATTTTACTTTGATATTTTCTATAGAAAACGAATGACACAGATTTAAAAGATCTCCACGGATTGAATTTTATCTATAAAGAAGGACTAAGAATATGATTAAGAATAAAGACTCGAGTATCTTGCTCTAGCATTAAAACAAAAAGGGAACGAAATTGTTCCCTTTCTTTATTTTTAACTATTTTCTAAAAATTAAATTTGCTCCAATGACCTATCTAAATCGAGAAGTATATCATCAGTATTTTCAAGACCTATGGAAATACGAACACCTCCGGCATCAATTCCCCTTTCTGCAAGCTTTTCGGCAGGTATTACTGAATGCGTCATGGATGCAGGATGCTCTATCAAAGTTCTTGTATGACCTAAACTAA
>CBEVZC010000083.1:0-13253 GCA_965554225.1 uncultured bacterium
TCATAATCCTCAGTTACTCGCTGCTTTTTCACTTTAAATTTTATTTGTAATACTGTCTTCTGTATCTCTATGATAAACATAAGTCGGGAAATCTACTTTTTGAATAACGAACTTTTTCTTTGCTCTTTCCAAAAACTCAGAGTCTTCACTGTAATTTAAATTTTTAAACCCGTCAAGCTCCGTAAAAACTTTTCGTTTACCAAAAAATGTTCCTCCTATAGTACATTTACTTAAATGTACTTTTTTCGAAAGATCATTCTTGTCTTTCACAAACGGATTACCAATTACTTCTACACCGCCATGAATTAAGTCTGTACTTGTATTTCGTAACAAATAATTAAACCGCAGTTCAAGATGATCAGACTTGTATTCATCGTCGCTGCCAAGGAAAGTAATATATTCCCCTGCAGAAGCCTGAATTCCAACATTAAGAGAAATGGGTAATTTCCGGTTTTTATGTTTCATATATCTTACGTTTCCAAAATCATTTATATAACTTTCAACCACACTAAATGTTTCATCCGTACTCCCGTCATCAATAATAATTAATTCCCATTGGTTATAGGTTTGAGTAATTACAGAATCAATTGCTCTTTTTATGTAATCAGCGCGATTAAATGTTGGTAGAATAACCGAAACAATAGGTGTAAAGTTTTTGTATAATTGCATTGTTGTTTACCTTAAAAATTAAATTTAGTATTGAAAAGTAGTCTATTTAATGAACATTCTTGCAATAAATTGGCGATGTATTAAAAATCCTGAAAAAGGCGGCGCTGAAGTTCACTTCCATGAAATTTTTAAAAGAATCGTAAAACTTGGTCATAATGTTACTTTAGTTGCACACCGGTTTAAAAATGCTCCGCCGGAAGAAACGATTGACGGTATAAATATAATAAGAATAGGGAATAAATTTTTATTCGACAAACAATTTAAAAAGTATTACAACAAAAATTTAATTAGCAAGAATTTTGACCTCGTAGTTGACGACATATCTAAAATACCGCTATTCACGCCTTTATATATAAATAAGCCTTTGGTTGGAATTTTACATCATATTCACGGAGATTCACTATACAAAGAAATCCCATTCCCGCTTGCTTATTATATAATTAAACAAGAGCGAAAGATACCGAGGTATTATGGAAATACTCCCATTTTTACAGTGTCTCAAAGTACAAAGAACGAACTTTCGGAACTTGGTCAGCCGGAAGATAAAATTGATATTTTATATAATGCAATTGACCACGATCTTTTTTCCGCGGCAAAAATCAAGAAAGAAAAAACTCCCTTAATTGCATACGTCGGAAGAATAAAAAAATACAAAAATATTTCTGCTATTCTTGATGCAGTGGAAATATTAAAGAATAGAATTCCCGATATAAAATTTATTATCGGAGGTGAAGGTGATTTTCTACCTGAACTAAAAAAACATGTCGCACAAAAAAAACTAGATCAATGGATAGAATTTAAGGGTTATGTTTCGGAAGAAGAAAAAGCTGAAATTTTAGGCAGGGCTTGGATTTTTGTAACAATGCCGCTCAAAGAAGGCTGGGGAATTACGGTAATTGAAGCCAACGCAATGGGCACTCCTGCAATCGGTTCCGATGTTCACGGACTAAGAGATTCGATAAAAAACAAAGAGACTGGTATTTTAGTTCCTTTAGACAATCCACCGGCTTTGGCAAATGAAATATTAGATTTGATCAATAATCAAGATAGACTGGATTCTTTGTCTAAATCGGCTTTAGAGTGGTCTAAAATTTTTAATTGGGATATTTCGGCAGAGCACTTTTTGAAAAAAGTATATGAATGGTATCCGCAGTTGGAAAAGGGATGAGATTTTTCATAAAATTTTACTAAGAATTTGTTTACTATAAAAATTATTTTTGGTTAAATCAATTCACTAAACCAAATTATAATTTCTTATATTTTGGAATTGTTCTAAAATATTTCTTTAAAAATGAGTTATAGAGACCAAAAAAAATATTTCGAAAAATTAAAAAGATACGAAAGGCATTTTGAACCGAAAGAGAAGCTAGATTTTAAAATGCTTTTAAAAAGACACAAAGATGATGAAGATTTAGATAGATTATCTTTGGAACGACTAAAAGTACTTTATGAAAAGTATTACGTTCAAAGGGAAAAAAGAAGTTTTGATGATATCTTTAAGAAAAAAGATGATAACTAAGCTTTTTACTTAACAAGTTTATTAACAATTTTAATTATTGAAAGAATAGTATACCGAATAAAGAGGAGATAATGGACGCAAAAAGACTGAACAGAATTATCGGATTCTTAGTATTTGTAATAGCGCTTTTCACATTTTTTTCAACCGTACAGCCATCGGTTTCTTTTTGGGACTGCGGGGAATTTATAGCTTCTTCTTATGGGCTGCAAGTCCCGCATCCGCCGGGAACACCCTTTTTTATTCTAGTCGGTAGAATCTTTTCCACGATTCCTTTTGTATCAAACATTGGATTGAGAGTTAACACAATTTCCGTACTTACCAGTGCATTTGCCATTTTATTTCTTTATTTGGTTGCTGTTAAAGCAATTGAGAATTGGAGAGGTAAAAATTATAAAAGTTTATTTGACGCTATTTTAACTTATTCGGCTGCAGCAATCGGTGCTTTATCATTAGCTTTCAGCGATACATTCTGGTTTAACGCTGCCGAAGCGGAAGTATATGCATCGGCTACATTTTTTATAGCAATTGTAACCTGGCTGTTAATGGTATGGAACGAAAAAGCAGACGAACCGGACAGTGAAAAATATTTAATAATGATTGCCTACCTTATCGGAGTTTCAACAGGTGTTCATTTAATGTCGCTTCTTGCTTTAGTATCAATAGTTATGGTTATTTATTACAAAAAGTATTTAGACGACGAAGTGACATATATAAAAACAACCTATATTTTCTTGGGACATATTGCAGTAGTTTTGGTTATTGGAGGTGCACTTTGGGCTTCCGCCAGTAACACAGCACCTTCACAAGATGCTATCAAAGCATTCGATTCAAGATTTTTAATGATTGAAGTTGCCGCATCTCTTATTTATATGGGTATTTTTTATAAAAAGATCTTTCAGAAGAACTCAATTTATATCCCACTTATAATTGGAGGGATTGTACTTGTGGTTGTTTATCCCGGAATTCTAAAATATCTCCCAATATTAATTGCCGCTGTCTCGGGTAGTGATTTTGTGATGAACATAGTTGTTATAGCTGTTCTATTCGGTATTGTAGGTTATATAATTCATTGGGCAGGTAAAAATCAGAAAGAAACAATTAACCTTGCTGCAAAAGCTTTTCTATTTGCTGTATTAGGATTTACTTCCTATACTATGATTGTAATAAAAGCCAACGAAAATCCGCCTATAAATTTAAATAATCCCGATACAGTACCCCGTTTAGTTTCCTACTTAAGCCGTGAGCAATACGGAATTCAACCAACCTTTAAAAGAAGGTTTTCGCAGGAAACACACCAGCAAGGAATATACAAGAATTATTCAAGCGATTTGGACTTCTTAATCAGATATCAAATGGGACACATGTTTAACAGATATCTTTTATGGAACTATGTAGGAAGAAATTCCACTGTTCAAGATTCAGGTGTTAATTGGTCACAGTTCTTTGCAATACCTTTCTTACTCGGTTTATTCGGACTATATTACCAGTTCCGGAAGGACTGGAAGCTTGGATCGGCATTTTTGATGATGTTTATCTTCTTGGGATATCTGACAGCATATTACCAAAACCAGCAGCAGCCTCAGCCGAGAGAAAGAGATTATTTTTATGTCGGTGCTTTTTTCGTTTATTCAATGTGGATAGCAATCGGTATGAGAGGAATATTCGATTTAATAATTGAACAGCTCAAAGATAGCAATGCTTCTAAAATTATTACAATAGTTGCCATTCTTATTGGTTTTCTGCTCGTTCCTATTAATATGCTGAAAGCAAATTATCATACACATGATCGTTCAAGAAATTATTTACCTTGGGATTATGCATATAATATTTTACAGAGCGCTTCACAGAATGCGATATTATTTACAAACGGAGATAATGATACTTTCCCTGTTTGGTATTTACAGGATGTTGAGGGTGTAAGAAGAGATATTAGAATTGTAAACTTAAGTCTGTTGAATACTCCTTGGTATATTAAACAATTAAAAAACCAAACTCCGTACGGAGCTGAAAAAGTACCGTTTACTTTTAGTGACAAAGAAATTGATAAAATAGGGCCGAGCCGCTGGGAACCAAGAACTATGCGTATTAAAGTTCCGGAACGGGTCTATAAACAATACGGTTTGAACGATACATTAAAAGTTAAAGGCAAACAAGAAATTCCAGACTATAGAGAAATATATAAGCAATTTGGCGTAATTGATACTTCTCTTATACACAAGAAAGAGATAGTTTGGAAAATGAAAAATACAGTTCAATATGGAAAGGTAAAAGCGCTTCGTGTCCAAGATATAATGACGCTTGATATTATAAAAGCAAACAAATGGAAAAGACCTATTTACTTCGCCGTTACTACCGGTTATAATCAAATTAATCTTAATGATTATTTAGTAGTTGAAGGAATGGCATATAAATTAGTACCATTCAAACATTCTCCGAACGATGAAGTGATAAATCCCAAAATTATGAGAGAAGATTTACTTGATGAACCTTCCGGATTCAGCAGAACTTATAAACCCGGATTTAGATTCAGAGGATTAAATGATTCAACTATTTTCTTCGATGCGCTTCACAGAGGCTATACGAATAATTACAGAATGGCGTATTTTAGATTGGTTAACTATTACTTATATAAAGAAAAGGATAAGAAAAAAGCTCTTGAAGTGTTAAATGCCCTGGAAGAAAAAATTCCAAGGGAAGTTATTCCTGTTGATTATAGAATGTTAAATCAACTTGCAAACTTTTATGCACAAGCTGGAGATTTTAATCAATATAAATTAATGGCTAGGGACATAGAAAAAACAGCTTTGAAGCAAATTGAGAGCAATCCTACTGCAAGTTTAAACAGCCCGTACAATCCTTATCAATTGTTGATGGAAGTTTATAATAATTTGAAGGAATATGATAAACTTGTTGACATCCTCGAAAAAGTTCAAACACTTGTGCCTAACGATCCTAGAATTAAACAGTTAATTACCAGATACAAAAAAATGGCAATTGCACAAGATTCTGCTAAAGTGAAATAGCATTGTATAATTATTTAAAGGGGCACGTAGAACGCTGCCCCTTTTATCTTAACCTCTCGGATAAAAACTCAACTATTTTATGAATATCACTGAAATGCTTTACTACGCCGGTTTTTCTACCTTCAAATTTCATTCTATTATCAATTTCTTCTAATACCGGCTTCCACATTTCACCATGACATGCAACAGGCTTTAATCGCATTACATTCTTGTTAATATATTCCCAAACCACAGATAATTCAACAAGCGTACCTGTGCCTCCTCTTAAAACAATATATCCGTCCGCTATTTCAATCAACTTATCTATTCTTTCAAAAAGTGTATTAGCAACTATTTCTTCAGTGAGATATTCCGAAGGATTTCGGTTGAACGTTTTAACGGTTATTCCAATGGCCTTAGAACCGCCTTCCGCAGCGCCTTTGGAAACTGCATCCATTATTCCATAGTAACCACCGGAACAAACATCAAAATTATTTTTAGCCAACAATTTTCCCAACTTATAAGCTGTTTCATACTCTTCCTCACCCGGTTTCGGAATGGAGCTGCCGAATACAGTAATTATTTTCCTCATCTATTCTCCTGTAATTTGAATAATTATATTCCTATTGCGCGATCTGTTATCGAAATCGACCAATATTATTTGTTGCCAAGTTCCTAATAACAAACTACAATTGCTGAACGGCACCGTAAATGAAGCTCCCTGCAGCGCTGCTCTAATATGAGCATAACCGTTCCCGTCATGCCAAGTATTATCATGTTCATAGCTAATATTGGAAGGAATTAGTTTTTCCATAAACTCAGGATAGTCTTTCAGCAATCCCGGCTCAAATTCAATTGTTGTAATTCCCGCAGTAGAACCCGGTACAAAGACCAATGCACTTCCCTCCTGAATACCCGAGCGGGAAACCAAACTTTGCACTTCGGATGTGATATCTAAGATATCATTGTGACCTTTAGTCTTAATACTGAATCGTAATGTTTTTATTTTCATTTTGCCTCTCAAAAATAAATCCGGTTAATTTTTATATCCAAAATATTATTTTCTTTCCATAAATAAAACATTCGGAACTCATCGCTAATTTTGATAATTTTTCATAGAAAATTTTTCAACTAACTTAAGAAAGGAAAATTTATGAACACACAAGATTATATTGCACTCGAAGAAAAATACGGAGCACACAACTATCATCCTTTGGATGTAGTAATTGATAAAGCACAAGGTATATGGGTTTATGATGTTGACGGGAAGAAGTACATGGACTGTTTGGCAGCTTACTCTGCTGTTAATCAAGGTCATTGCCATCCGCGTATTGTGAAGGTACTTAAAGACCAAGCCGATAAAGTTACACATACATCGCGGGCTTTCAGAAATAGCCGGCTGCCGCTTTTTTATGAAGAGCTTGCCAAACTAACCGGATACGAAATGATTTTACCGATGAACTCCGGAGCCGAAGCTGTTGAGACTGCATTGAAGGCTGCACGTAAGTGGGGTTATAAAGTTAAGGGAGTAGAAGAAAATAAAGCCGAAATTATTGCTTGCACTAATAATTTTGCCGGAAGAACTATCACCATCATCAGTTTTTCTACGGAAGAACAATATAAAGACGGATTTGGTCCTTTAACACCCGGATTTAAAATTGTTGAGTATGGCAACACAAAAGCCTTGGAAGATGCCATAACACCAAATACCGTAGCTTTTATTGTTGAACCAATTCAAGGCGAAGGGGGCGTAATAGTTCCACCCGAGGGCTATATTAAAGATACTTATGAAATCTGTAAAAAAAATAACGTGCTTTATATTACGGATGAAATACAATCCGGTTTGGGAAGAAGCGGTAAACTGTTTGCCCATCAATACGAAGGAATTATACCTGATGTTGTAACAATTGGAAAAGCTCTCTCCGGCGGCTTGTATCCGGTTTCCGCCGTTCTATCTAATAAAGAAATTCTAGGAGTCTTTAATCCTGGTGATCATGGTTCAACTTTCGGAGGGAATCCGCTGGGAGCAGCAATTGCCGTTGAATCTCTTAAAGTTCTAACCGAAGAAAACATGATTCAAAATTCCTTTGAATTGGGAAAATATTTAAGAGAAAAACTCCGTGCCGTTAATTCAAAACATGTAAAAGAAGTCCGCGGGAAAGGATTATTTATTGGTGTCGAACTAGTTCCCGAAGCAAAGGGAGCAAGAAGATTCTGCGAAGCTTTGCAAAGTAAAGGAATTCTTGCCAAGGAAACACATGAGAACGTAATTCGTTTTGCTCCGCCTCTAATTATTACAAAAGAAGAAATAGACTGGGCAATGGAACGAATTGAAGAGGTTTTATTAATGGATTAGAATTGCTCTTATAAACCAAGTTCCACAAAGGAACTTGGTTTATATTTTTTAAACTCTTTCCTCGTTAAGCCATTGATCTATGGTCATTTTTAAGAAGTTTATATTTATAGGTTTAGCAATATAATCATCCATACCGGCAGCTAAACATTTCTCCCTGTCTTTCATACTGGAGTGAGCGGTTACGGCAATTATTGGAACATTATTTATTGGCGGATCCATTTCCCTTATTGTCTTTGTCGCATCTAATCCATTTACATCGGACATTTCTATGTCCATTAGTATAAGGTCAAATTTACCGGATTTCACTGCTTCTATTGCATCGTAACCGTTATTGACTGAATCTACATGATAACCTGATTCGCGTAATAATTTTAGTTCAACTTTCTGACTAATGGGATTATCTTCAACGAGCAACAATCTTTTTTTATTATTTCCTTCTTTTTGATTTATGGGTAGTTGAATTTTTCTGTCATCTATATTGTTTTCTTCTAAACCTCTTTCTTCCGGTTCTTCTTGTATATCATTTTTCTCATCAATAGCTTCGTCATACCCCAGCTCGTTATCTAAATTAAATTCTTTATCAAGACTAAGAACAACAGAAAACATAAACTTGCTACCTTCGTCCAATTTACTTTCTATGGATATATCACCCTTCATAATAGTTACAAATTCTTTGCTGATCATCAGTCCCAACCCCGTACCTTCTTTTGCCGAAGCAGTGGAATTATCAAGACGCGTAAAGGGCTTGAAAATTGTTTTAATTTTTTCTTCCGAAATACCTTTGCCGGTATCGGTAATGCTTGTAAGTATTTTCATTGTAGCTTCGGTTTTCCGCTGAATGTCAACTTCTATCGTGATTTCACCTTCATCGGTAAATTTCACTGCATTATTTAATATATTCACAAGAACTTGTCTGTACTTTGTAGCATCTCCATAGAGTTTCACGGGTATTTCAGGAGAAGCTTTTAAGTTAATCTCTAAACCCTTTTCCCTTGCCAAAGGCGAAACAATAGTTATTCCCTTTTTAACCTCTTCAATTAAATTGAAATCCGAAATTTCCAATTCCATTTTACCAGCTTCAATTTTTGAAAGATCTAAAATGTTATTTATGATATCCAATAAGGACTCTGCAGACATTTTAGCATTTCGAGCAAAATCCTTCAATTCGTTCTCACTTTCAAACAACCCGTTTTCAATCAAAGTCAAAAATCCAAGGACGGAATTCATCGGGGTTCTGATTTCATGAGACATGCTAGCAATAAATTTCGTTTTAATATTACTTGAATATTCGGCAGTTGTTGCGTTTCTACTTTCCGTATTGTTCTTTTCTTTTAATTTTTTTAATTCGCCTATAAGTAAATTTTCTTTCTCAAAATACTCACTGATATCATAAAAACTTCCTTCGTAATAGCCGTTTTGTTTTTTTGAACCGTTAATATATCTGAGGTGTAATTCTACAGGTAGTTTTGAGCCGGATTTTTGTTTAAGGTTTATTTTACTTGTTTTCAGAAATCTATTATTCTGAACAGTTCTTTTTAATTTCTTCATCTGACCAGGATCAGCTAAAATATCCTTCTCGAAGTTTTTTGTGTAAATTTCATTCTCGTCGTCATATCCTAAAAGTTTGCAGAACCCTCTATTTACAAGCGCAATTCTACCATCGCTGGAAATTTGAAACACTCCGAAATCAGAGTTGTTAACAAAATTATTCTTTTCCGGTTTCTCTTCATTTTTTACATCAGGGGCATCCAGATTGCCAAGTAACACATTAAAATTCTCTATGGCTTTAATTTTATTCTTTGCTGTTATCCTATTTATGAAAATTGAAAGTACCCCAAGGAAAGTTATTGATAATAGGGAAGACAAATTTGCAGATAAAGAAAGATTAGTTCTTTGTAAAAAAAGGATTACTCCGAATGTAACTGTGTAATATCCAACTGCAATTACCTGATGTTTATTTTCCCAGTCCAAAAAAAGTGAAAAGGTAAAAATTAAAAACATAACAAGTAATGCACTAATAAAAAATTGCGAAGGCAATCTGTAAACCGTAAAACCAAAAGATAAAACAACGGATAAAAGGAAAGCATGCACTAAAGTTACGGAGTGATTTTTGCCAATTTTTGTTTGAGCAACAACCAGAACGATAAATGACGCAATTGTAACAAATAGACGTGATAAATAAATTTCAAACGAATGACCAATAACAGATTTAACTTCAAAGATAAGCGCTAAAACTCCGGCTAAAGCTGTAAGAGTTGCAACAACTTTTAGTGGTAATAATATCGAAAATTCAACGTTCCGGCTTTTTTCGTCATTAAAATTATTGTCTTCATTATTCCTTTTTGGTGGAACAGGGTCTAATTTAACAATTTTTAATGGCTGCGACATACGTAAGAAATGATTAGTTATTAAATCTAAAACTATTGTTATATTTACAACAATATTTATCTCCGTGATATTATCGTAGTATTAGAGTGTTTTTTTAATAATAATTTATTTAATAGAACAATTTTGATTTAAATCACAAATACTGGTTTTTATGTTTCATTTTTTATATACAATTGACGTTAATTTATTTTATTTTATCAACCATTCGCTTGCTAACCCGGTTTTTGATAAGTTTTTTGTCTTTATTACAGATGTAACTCATTGGTATATCACATATATAATTTTATGGTTTATTGTATTCTTCAAAGGAGGAAAAATTGGTAAAATTGCAGCGATTGGTGCAATTTTATTGATTGTTGCATCCGATCAGTTCAGCAGCACTTTTCTTAAAAATCTTATTGAACGAATAAGACCTTGCAACCGGCTTACAGATGTAAGACTTTTAGTAGGCTGCAGCGGTTCGTACTCAATGCCTTCTTCGCATGCAGTTAATAATTTTGCAATAGCAGTCTATTTCTACAAAATTTATCCGAAATTCAAATGGCTTTTATTAACAATTGCCACTTTGGTTGCTTTTTCACGTCCGTATATAGGCGTTCATTATCCCTCGGATATAATAATAGGTGCAATAATTGGTGCCGTTATTGGCTATATTTTTTCTATTTTTGTACTTGAGATTAATAAAAAATATGGAAACAAAAATGTTGAGATCACAAATTAATTCTAATCCTAAGGAAAAATTCTAAATGAGAACCAAATTAGATATTGCGAAGAATTGGCTGCCAAGATATACCGGAGAAAAAATTGACAATTTCGGTGATTATATTCTTCTTACAAATTTTCAAAATTACGTAGAAAAATTCGCAGACAGGTTTAACTGCGACATAACAGGGCTGCACAAACCGATGCAGACTGCAACAAATAACGATGGTTTGTCTATAATTAACTTTGGTATGGGATCATCAAATGCTGCTACGATAATGGATTTATTGATAGCACGAAACCCAAAAGGAATTTTATTCTTAGGCAAGTGCGGCGGACTTAAACGTTCAACGGAAATCGGTCATTTTATTCTTCCTATTGCAGCTATTCGCGGCGAGGGAACCAGCAACGATTATATTCCCAAAGAAGTACCGGCACTTCCTTCTTTCAAACTGCACAAATTTGTATCGGAAAAAATTTTAGAAAGAAAAATGGAATACAGAACAGGCGTTATTTACACTACTAACAGACGCGTGTGGGAATGGGATAACGACTTTAAAATTTACTTAAGAAAACTTGGAGCAATAGGGATTGATATGGAAACGGCAACTATTTTTGTCGTTGGATATGCAAACCAAATTGCTCGCGGTGCACTTTTACTTGTTTCAGACCTTCCGATGATTCCGGATGGTATAAAAACAGAAAAAATGGATAAAGCGGTAACTGCAAAGTTTGTTGACTTACATTTAACTCTTGGTATCGAAGCGATGACAGAAATAGGAATAAAAGGAGAAAAAATAAAGCATTTTATGTACTAGGTTAAAATTCATTAAGCATTAGTGCTATTTTTATTTGTTTTTATTGTTGGCATTTTATTTGTATCGTATTTATTAAACATCTAATATTTAATTGATTTATAAGTTTGTTTCCATTAAATTGATTTGAAAACAATTAAGATTTGTAGATAATAAAACAACAACTGAACTAAAAAAGGTACACATCATGAAAAACATAAAAAAAATATTGTATCTCGTTCTCTTGTTCTCTTTTGCCTCGGCTTCAATTTATTCTCAGAAAAATGATGATAAAAGCGCAGTAAAAGCTTCATTAAATAAAATATTTGAGTTAAGTAAATCAGGTAATTTTAAAGATGCGGCAAAACTCTTTGCTTATAAAGGTAATGACAAAACAAGATTATTCAAGTCCACTTTTGACTATAGTAAAAGAACCGAGAAAAGCCAAGTAAGACGAAATTGTAAGAAAATTAAAGCTTATTTGGACCTGAGTGATTCATTTGAATATGACGGATTTACAACAAAAAAAATTGACGAAATTTTGAACTATACCCTTAATGTAAAATTTAAAAGTGGTAATCAATCTCTTAATATAACCTTCAAATTTATTAAAATTAACGGCAAGTTTGTTTTAGCCGATTTTGGATAGGATGAAAAGGGTAACAGGTTAGCAAGTTTGAAGGTTAACAGGTTTACAAGTTAACAGGTTTACAAGTTAGCAAGTTTATAAGTTAGCAGGTTTTAAAGTTCAAAGAATAATTACAGCATAAAGTAAAAAGTATTAACCATAAATGGCTAATTGCAAGTTAAATCGTTGGAAAGAAAAACGTTGAAACAAAATTATTTTTCTCTGCATTTAGTGTCTCAGCTGTTAAAAAAATAGAACGCAAATAACACAGAAAATTATGATTCTCGCAGATTAAAGATTCTCAATTGTCAATTATCTTTACTTCCCGTGTTTAGCGAGATAATCAATTCCTTTTTGAACAATTTCCCAGTCACCGTCTTTTACTTCTGTATTAAGCAGACCTTCATCTTTCATATCTTCACTCTCCAAGAAAAGATTTTCCGCCCATTTCTCCATTCCGTCATCATTAACCTGTTCATAGTCCTTCTCTTTTAATTTTTTCTTCATATCTTTTTTAACAAATTCTACAACTTTATCTATAGCTGCGCTGCCGCCGAGATAGATAAGTGCTTTTAGAATTGGAACTCTAAAATTTTCTTTTGGTGTAAATTCCAAAGAATCATTATCAACTCCTTCTTCAGGATTACTATCTTCCGTTTTTTGCTTGTCGGAAACAGAATCCCCCTTTTCTGATTTATTTTGATTCTCACTTTTACCGTTGCCGGAATTAATATTCTCAAGAAGTGATTTTGCTTCAACCAGTTTTTTTACAACATTTTCGTAGGGCAGAATTTCATCTATTAATTTTTGCGCTTTTGCAATACTTCCGTTTAGAATTTCATCAGAACTTTCTTTTTTTAAATTACCCACATAGCCGTTTATTGTATCAAAAACCAAATTAAAAGCGCTATGAATTTCTTCATTATTGAACTGCGAGGATATATTATTCTCCATAATTTCAATTTCCTTTATACGTTAAATGACCGCACTTTTTAGGGAAAGTACAAACCTTCTCTTATCGCAAAATTATTAATTTTTAATTATTTTCAGAATGAAATAAAAGCTAATTTTATTATCGTACGATTATTTTAATTTTTTAAGAGATCTTGTATAATTCTAAATAAATTATTTTGGTATTTGGAATTATGTTAAATTATCAACAACAATTCACGCTTGTTAGAGAAGCAGCTAATTA
>CBEVZC010000084.1:0-13163 GCA_965554225.1 uncultured bacterium
GAACCACCGACCCTCTGCTTAAAAGGCAGATGCTCTACCACTGAGCTACGCGCCCAAAAATTGCGAATTCAAATTTAATATTTATATTGTTATTATTCAATAAATATTTCTTAATCTCTTCTCAATCATTATTTTTTTGATTCGATAATGATTTTATGATATTTTTTAAAGATAAAAAACAGTTAAACTTAAAAATCTATATATTTATGAATAATAAAATTATAGTTTACTATATAGGATTAATTTTATGAGAAGAGATGCTAAAATCCTTATTGCCGATGATGACGAACGAGTCTGCTATATATTGAAAGAAGAATTGGTAGGAGAGGGATTTGATGCTGATATGGTTTATGATGGTAAGTATGCAATAGAGAGTATAAGTAAAAAAAATTATGATGTTTTATTACTAGATCTTGAAATGAAAGAGGTGTCCGGCGAAGAAGTATTAAAATATGTTCAGGAAAACAGACCAAATCTTCAAGTTATAGTACTTACAGCAAAATCCGAAATAAGAACCGCTATAGAAATTATTAAACTCGGTGCTTACGATTTTTTAACAAAGCCCTACGATTTTCAACAGTTGCTGATTACTTTGGGAAGAGCATTAGAGCATAGGGACCTTATTCTCCAAAACACTATTCTTAATTCTAAAGTAGAACATTCATTACAGAATAAAATAATAGGCGAAAGCAAAAGTTTAAAGGATGTTTTAAAATTAGCGGAGCGGGCTGCTATATCCGACTCAAGTATGCTGCTGGAAGGAGAAACAGGCACAGGGAAAGAGCTTTTCGCTGAATTTATTCATGAAAATTCTCCGCGAAAGAATAAACCTTTCGTTGCCGTTAATTGTGCTTCTTTACCTGATCAACTAATAGAAAGTGAATTATTCGGTTACGAGAAAGGTGCGTTCACCGATGCTAAAACTTCCAAACCAGGACTTGTGGAAATTGCAGACGGCGGAACATTATTCCTTGATGAAATTGGTGAATTAAGTTTAACTTTACAACCAAAGCTTTTAAGATTCCTTGAGAACGGTGAATTTAGAAGAATTGGCGGCGTAACAAATCTTACCTCTAATGTAAGAGTAATAGGCGCAACAAATAGGAATTTAATTGCGGAAGCAGATAATAGAAATTTTAGGAAAGATTTACTATTTAGATTAAATGTTATTACTTTAACTATTCCACCTTTAAAAGAAAGAGATGATGATATAATTTTATTGGCAAATTATTTTTTACAAAAAAAATCCTCCGTACGTTCACCTAAAAAGTTATCAAAAGAAGCGCAATCAGAATTGCTGGTGTATAATTTTCCGGGAAATGTTAGGGAGTTGGAACATATTATTGAAAGAGCAATTATATTTTCCGAAAGCGATGTAATATTACCGAAAGATTTAAGTATATCTACAAATCTAAATGCCCTTGCTGAATATGAAAATCCCGAAGACGATACTGCAATTACACTTGATGAACTCGAAAGACTGCATATCCAAAAAACTTTGAAAAAATTTGGGTGGAATAGAGAAAATACCGCCCGGGCTTTAGGCATAAGCCAAAAAACATTATATTCAAAAATTAGAAAATTTAAGCTTAGATAATTGTTAAATATGCAAAATCCCTTTGAGAATCTTCGGCCTGAAACTATAAGTAAATTACTTAAAATCCTTCCTTTGCCCTTAGCTTTATGTGATAAGAATAAAAATATTTTTTGGGAGAATAATGAATTTGCAGAATGTTTCAATTCAGATAAAAAACGAAAAGATTTTGCGACTATATTAAAATCTCTTGATGTAGACAACTCCACCGAATTTAATTGTAATAATTCCAAAGCAGCTGTAAAGTTATTTCCGTTAGGGAAAGATATAGAATTGGAAGGGTATTTAGTTCTGCTGAATTTGAATAAAAAATCTAATTCGATGAATGATATACAGAACAAAATTAGAGGAGCAGCACATGATTTAAACAATATTTTGAACAATATTATAAATAGTGTTGATATGTTAAATCAGAAGTTATCTGATAATACGGATGTTGATTATTTACTGAGTAATATAACTAAGAATTCAAATCGTGCTATTGATCTTACTTCTCAGTTATTGGGAAGTAAAGTGCCTCACATAAGTTCCAAAAGAAGTATAAATGTAAAAACCTTAGTAACCGAATTATGTAATTCGTTTAAATTAACAGCTCCTAATCTTAGTTTGGAAACTAATTTGGACAAAGATATATCCGGAATTTACGGAAATTATTCCGAGCTGTATTCCGTCCTGCTAAACTTATGTGTTAATTCAATGGAAGCTTTATCCGGCACCGGCAAAATAATTATTTCTGCCCATAATGTTTTATCAAACAACGGGCAAAAGGGCAGCGGTAGGAAATATGTATTAATAGAAGTTTCGGATAACGGAAGCGGAATTGAGGAAAGCAACTTAGAGAATATTTTTTCAAATAATTTTTCTACAAAGAATAAAACTTATTCGTCCGGGCTTGGGTTATTTAATGTAAAAAAAATAATTTCAGAGCACGATGGTTTTATTGAAGTAAAAAGTGAAGTTAACGTTGGAACAACATTTAAAATTTATCTTCCGGTGGAAGAGAAACCGGATATTGATCCTGATAAAGCAAAAGACAAAACAATTTTAATAGCTGAAGATGAAGAACCTTTAAGAAGGTTGTTGTCCGACTTATTTACATCATACGATTATAATGTAGCCACGGCAGAAAACGGTATAGATGCATTGGAAATAATAAATAAAGGAAATAAAATCGATTTACTGATTATCGATAAAAAAATGCCCGGTATGGATGGAGTTGAGTGTGTAAAACAAATACGGGAATCAGGTTACGGTTTCCCGATAATTCTTGCTACGGGTTCTTTTGAAGATGGCGACACAGACTATGATAAAAACTTAATTGATAAGTTTTTAGTGAAGCCTTATAGTTTTGAAAAGATTTTGTCTATGGTTAATAAGTTAATTTGAGTTACCTTCCTCTTCCGCATTCATTCTGAGATCAATCATTTTCAAATGATTTACGTATTCTTTAAATACGGGTTTTTTGATAGAGGTTAATTTTTCCAGCACATCTATTATTTCTTTTGAAGCAGTTTCTAGAAAATCTATTCGCTTTTGCATGCCCTCTTTTGATATGTCATCCTTACCAAGCTCTCTGCGGAGGGCGGCAATAGATAAATTAATCAAAGTTAACGGCTGCTTAATTTGATGGTTTGCCGTTAAAACAGTAGCAGAATATGTGTTTACTTTTTCAAGTTCCACAAGTAAATTCTGAGTTTCTCTAAATCGTAAAGCAGAATTGATTCGTGCAATCAGCTCTATTCTATTAAATGGTTTTTTTATGTAGTCATACGCTCCAAGTTCCAATCCCTTTTTAATGTCATCTGATCCCGTTAATGCAGTTACCATTATAATCGGTATCTTCTTTGTCCTTTCTTCTTTAGTCAATACTTCACAAACTTCAAACCCCGACATTCCCGGCATCATAATATCGAGCAATATTAAATCCGGTTGACCTTCAGTTGCTCTTTTTATTCCGGTCGGACCGTCATAAGCCGTTATAACATCAAATCCTTCATGGTGTAAGCGATCCTGTAAAATGAAAACATTGTCCGGTTGGTCATCGATAATTAATACTTTTCTATTCATGTATTTTTATTTTCCTAAATAAGTTTTGTAATTTGTTTTTTAGAAGATTTGTATTTATAGGTTTAGTTATCAAATCATCAAATCCGTTTCTTTCCAAAATTTCTCTATCGGATAACATTGCATAAGCCGTTAAAGCATAAATTGGTAAATTAATAAACCTTGCATCCTTTCTAATTCTTTTAATTGTTTCAAATCCGTCCAGCTTAGGCATCATAATATCGAGCAGTATTAAGTCCGGTGTTTCTTTTTCTAATATATCCAAACATTCAAAACCGTTTTTTGCATATATTACAGAGTACCCAAAATTTTTAACTATTTCACCAACTGTATATAAAGCATCATTATCGTCATCCACAACTAATACTTTACCGCTTGAATTTGTCTTGCTTTCAATTTTTCTATTTGTGATTCTATTATCTATAGAATCCATTTTGCTATCATCTATAATTAGAGTGTTCTTTATACCTTCATTTTCATATATATGTAAACTATCACGAATAACTTTTAATACATCTAAAGGATGAAGCTTAACTTTATAAGTTAGTTGATCAAGTTTTTTGGTAAGGTCACGACTAATGTTAACGTCTATATTCTTATTGATAACCAGAGCAACCGGAATGGTGCTTGTATATCTATTATTTTGAATTTTATAAACCAAATCAAAAGGATCGTAATTATCATTTAATAGTTCAATTGTAATAACATCAGGATTTCCCGAAATTATTTGTCCTAAAATATTGGTATAGTCATCCAAGCAAATTATTTCTAAATTATCTTTGTCTTGTAACCCTTCATAAGATTGATCTCCCACAAAAAATATTTTAAATGACTTATTTAGTTCCGCAAGGGAATGCATTTTTTCAAAACTCTTAACAATACTATTTATTGAAATGGGAGCGACAAAATAATTTGAGATACCTAAACCGAAACCAATATTTTTCTTTTCAATAATATTAATGATCACAATTGGGATTTCATTACTAGTAGCAACCATTTTAAAATCATGCAGTATATTCCAACAACCGGGAAAGTTAGCATCGAGAATAACGGCATTTGGTTTAAGGTCTAATATCTCATTTAAATTTATATTATCAGAATTTATAAGTACATCAAAGTTGTTAGAAATAAGGTAATCGCTAATTATTTTTCTGGTTTCTTTTCCTTCAATAATTAGATATGCAGATTGTTTTACAGGGGCGGCATTATTATTACTACTTATTTTATAACCGGTTTTAGCGGGAACAATTATTTTTTTTACGGCATTAGGTATTGTTACGGAAAATTTTGTTCCAATTCCTGGTTTGCTTTCCAGGCTAATATTACCGTTTAACATTTCAATATACTTTTTACAAATTGCCAATCCTAGTCCGGTCCCGTCATAGCTTCGCGAAATTCCTTCGTCAACTTGTCTAAATTCTTCAAATACCTTTTCGCGGTTATCGTCGTCAATGCCAATGCCGGAATCCGATATTTCAAAAGCTAGATCTTTAGAATCCTTCTTAATTAATAAATCAATTTTAATAAATCCTTTTTCTGTAAACTTAATTGCATTGCCAACTAAATTAAAAAATATTTGCTCAAGTTTTATTCTGTCGGTGAATATTAAATAGTCATAATCGTCTTTTATATCAATAATAAAAGATAAATTCTTCTCTGCTATTAGCGGTTCAACGACTGATCTAATATCATTCAAAAACTGTTTAAGCAAGAAATTATCATTCTTTACGCTAACATTTCCCGATTCAATTTTTGAGAATTCCAAAATATTGTTTATTAAATCGAGCAATCTTTTGCTATTACGCAAAACAACTTTGAGGCGCTCTTTTGTTTCCGGAAGGGTCACCGTATCTCTAAGCATAAGCTCCGTTAGTCCAATTATAGAATTCTGAGGCGTTCTTAATTCATGGGACATGCTTGCTAAAAACTGAGATTTGACTTTAGCGGATTCTAATGCTTTAGCAGTCTGTAGCTCTAATTCTTTTGTATTATGTTTTAATTCGTCGTGCAGTTTAATTAATTCTTCGTTTTGCTCCGTTACTTGCTTGTTCTTTTTCTGATAAGCTTCATTTAGCTTCTTAAGTTCCTCAACTAACTCCTTTTGTTGTTCAAATGTTTTAGCATTTATTAAGCCAATAGACAATTGTTCTTGAATTGTATCCAAATAAAGATTTATATCATTCGGAGGATTATTTCCAGATGCGAGTTCTAAGATTGCAATTACTTCTTTATTATATATAATAGGTAAAATTAAGACGTATTTTATTTTGATTTCGGTAATACCCGTGCTAATTATCGGAAAGTCTTCGTTAAAATTAAACTCTATTTTCTTTTTATCTTTAATAGCATTTCTATAAAGTTCAACATTGTGAGGATTGGAAAATTGTTCCTCGCCAAAACCGTATGAGGTAAGAAGTCTAAATCCTTCACCCTCAACCGAATAAAGTGCTCCGAACGGAACTTTGGTTGTTGAAATAATTTTATTTAAAGCGGCAACGGAAACTTCGTCTAAAGTGGGATTTTTATTTATTAGGGTAAGAAATTCCGAATATTCTTTTTCGATCTTTTCTTTTTCCTTTAATTTATCTACCATCTTGTTAAATGCTTCACCCAATCTACCAATTTCATCATTAGTGATAATTTTTACTTTATGGTTCAAATCTCCGCCGCTTATTTTCGACACAGCTAAATCGAGGGAAGATATTTGACGTCGGATTTTAGTAGTAAACAGAAATACAAGTATTATGGAAAGGGGAATACCGGCAAGCAAAATTACTACTACGAACATACTCATTGTAGAACGAAATTCAGCAGCTTCTTTTGATTTCGTAAATATTAAAAAATCTAAATTTTGATAATTTGATATAAGATTTGTTGGAATATAATGTGTAGCCAGAAAATCGGCGTTTTTTAATTCTTCTCCTGAGATTTCAAAGTTACCGGCAGACTTTAATTTTTTAGCTGCATTAATTATATTAATTAAATATTCTTTGTTTTCACGTTGATTTGAGAATTCAATAGGAGCGCCGTTTTTTATTAAGGCAACATCAGCTCTTATTCTTTCAGCCAATTTAGTTAAATAAATTGATGTTATTACACGACCAAAATAATAAAAATTTGTTCCTTCCGACCTTTTTCTGAGTATAATATTCGGATTGAGTCCTACGAATTGTGAAATAGAAATTGCTTTTTTATTAATTCCTGAAGCATTATTAAAAGCTGATTTTGAAAAGTCAATTTCCCCTTTATTATTTGCATGAAGAATGAAATCTAAATGCGTTCCACTTAGGCTTATATCTGATAGGTTAGAAGTTATCTGCTTGAGTTTAATAAATTCATCTTCCGAATTTTGTATAGATTTTTGTAAGACAAAAATAAAATCGTTGGCGGAATTAACCAGTTCTTTTGAATCCTGGTTTTGAAGTAATTTTTTTGTAGAGGAATAATAAATTAAGGTGGATGAAACCGAAATTAGAACAATTGCCGCAAATATAATAAGTAGAAGTTTAACATTAATTTTCATGTTCTTCTTTTTGTAAAACTTTTCTCATGGCGATGATTAACTCATCCAGGTCATAAGGTTTATTTATAAAATCGGCGGCTCCCAATTTTGCTGCTTCAATTGCACTCTTTACATCTGCATAAGCGGTTAAAACAATAATTTTTACATCTAGTTTTTCTTCGTTTGCCTTTTTTAGTACAAAGAAACCGTCTTTATCAGGCATAACCAGATCTAATAAAACCAAATCAACATGATTACCTGAGTGTAAATATTCAAATGCACCGTCAGCATTAGTAACGAAATGTGTAGTATATCCAATTTCTTTTAATTCTTCTGATAAAATTGTACACAAGTTTATGTCATCGTCAACAATTAAAATAGATTCCATTATTTTTCATCCTTTTGCTCTTTAAATGCTTTAATTTGATACTTTTGTAAATCCTTCTGATCTTCAAGAATTTTCTTTTTAATCAGATTTTCTTTCTTCTTATTAGCAATTCTTTCTTTTAGCGATGGAAGAATATCTGTTTTAAGTATTATAATAATTTCTTTTTTAGTAACTTGTTTTTGATCGTAACCTGTTAAATATCTTATTCCAAATACCCACCAAGGTAAATCTTTTAATATCGGTATCCCTCTTCTATTGTTGATTTCCTCATTTACAAATAAACCGCCAATTGCAGCTTCTTCACCGTTAAGCATTAATAACTCAGTTTCTGCCGTTGTCTTTTTAATTACAGTTGTCACAGCATCGGGAACAAAAGAGCTGCGTTCAACCTTCACTTTAAGAAGTACATAATCAATTCCGTCTTCTGTGTATATATGTGGAGTTACCTCAATAATCGAGCCAGTTGAGAAAAATTTCTCTACAACATTTCCGGCAAAGTCTCTTTGCTTTATGGAAATATCAGAACCAATCTGGATTCTGCCTTTCATATTATCGCGGACAGTAACGTTCGGCTTAGCAATTAGTTCACCTAAATTATTTGTTTCAAAAAATTTAAGAACTCCGGAAATATTCCCGGTAAAATCTCCCACGTTAAAATCGTAATCAGAAGTGATATTAAAATCCGGCGTTTTCTGCTGGGTTCCCCCGGTTGCAGTTTGATCTGTGCTTTGGAAAGACGTTAAGCCGCTGCCAACGGAAATACCTGCTTTAGAGAAAAGAGCTTCCCAATTTACACCTCTTTCGCGCATTTCTGCTACATTTGCTTCAAAAAATACAGCGGAAATATTTACTTCCCTGCCTGTAATTGGCGCGTATACATCTTCGGTCAAATTTTGAACTTTATTAATTTTCTTTTTAACAATAATAACATCTTCTTTCTCTTCGTACTGAAGGTTGTTATATTGAACAACAGTAAGCAATGCTTTCATATAAGGCATTTTATTAATTTCTATTCCTATCGGTGTAGTTACGCCGGCAGTAGAAACTATTCTTTTACCGGTTAATTTTTCGCTAACCTTGCTCAAAACTTCAATTGCTTTATCAAAAGGAGTGTTTTCAGAAATTGTAACAATTTCTTCAGGATTTACATATCCTTTTAGCCGTTGCTCCAATACTTGCGTTTGTGCATATAAAGGAGAAATTAAAATTACCATTACGAGAAATATTGTTAAATGTCTCATTTTTTATCACTCTTAGATTTTTGTTCATTTTCTTTTTCTTTATCAAGGGTTAATGTTACTTTTTCGATTATGCCGCCTTTGTTTAATATAAAACGTACTTCATTTTTGTCATAATCTATTTTTGTTAAATAACCCAAATAAACTTTGTCGCCTTCCCATAACAGATAGGCATTACCCTGTGCATCTGCAAGATAAGCACCATCGGGAATTAAAGCCAATAATTCAGCCGATTGAACATCCAATAAATGTTCAGTATTCGGAGGTATCTCTTTTCTGATTAAAGGATAAAACACATTATAAATAGGATTTGCCGTTAGCCGGTTTTCTTTGATTTTAGAAGTTGCAAATCTATCATTATCGGAAAAATAGACTGAAACCTTCATGGTAAAAGAAACCAAGTAGTGAGGTATTTCATCTTTATCAACTTCTACAATATTATTCATATTTACGCTTTTAATTTTCTTTAATTCTTTACTTTTTTCAATAGCGTAAATCAGCTTATACAAATCATTAAAACTCGCTTTACCATTTAGTTTATATAAATAATTGTGGAAGTTTTTGTCATTCAACAAGTTTTCATATTGAATATCAACATGAGTAAAAGGAGTAAAATTCCTGCTTACCTTGTTGACAAAATCAAAAAATCGTGTTTGCGGAAGATTTTTGGGGATGTTGAATTTTCTTAATGCTAAAATGGAATCCAGCTCCGCAGCTTGTTTTTTAACCGATTCCAATTGCTTCGTTAAAATTTCAGGGTTTTCCGCTTTAACTTTTAATTCCTTAATTTTCTTATCGCGGTCTTTTATTTTACCTTTTTGAATAACAAAACTGTAAACTCCTCCCGCTGCAATAAGAAGAATTAGAATAATAATAAGGACTAATGTGTTTTTTAGCTTACGGTCCATTAGGTTTTACCATTTCATTTTTCAAATTGAAATGCAAAGTATAAGCAAATGCATCTTGATCTCTTAACTGATCATAACTTATACTATTAAGCAAAGATGAATTATTGTAATCTGTAAATTTAGTTAGTACACTTCTAGACAATGAATAACCGTCAATCTGAATATTTCCGTCTTTTGAAGAAGATAACTTTGTAATCCAGAAGTTTCTTCTTCTTTCCATAAAATCGGAAACCTTTACAAGCATTTTACTCCAAACCTCTGCTCCCGAAGAAGCAGAATCTAAAATAGCTTGAGTTTGACCAAAATTACTTATTTTACTCGAATACTTAGTAATTTGATCCGAGATTGTTCGGTTCTGTTCAATTATTTGATTTAAGTGCACTATCTCTTGATCTTTCTTTTTTAAATCTTGAACATTTGTAAGTATAGAGTATGTAAAATAAAAAGCGGCAAGGAATATAAGTGGTAGAACAAGAAAACCGTGCCACCCAAACTGAAACATTTTTTGGTTTTCATGAATATACTTTGGTAGTATATTAATTCCTCTATATTTCTTTTCTTTCTCTTCAAAATATTCTAAGCCAACGGAAATTGGGATTGAAAATGAAGATATTTTTGACTTTGTATTGTCTTCAAGATCAACTAAATCTAAATTTTCAATTTTTAATTCGGATACATTCGCCTCAGGGAAAGTACCGTAAAATGAGAGAATTAGATTTTCGGAATTATCCTCACCGCACAAAATAACATTATCTAATCTTGGAATATTTCCATTTTCCATTTCCAGAAGGATCTTTGAAAAATATACATCGTAAGTGTGTAAGTTTTGAGTCCCTACATCTAACGTACTACCGATGTGTTTTAAGTTATTTCCTTTAAGAAAGATAAGTTTACTGTAATCTCTTCCGGTATATAAAATTAAAGTATAATCTTCGGGGAAAAACTTATTTGTCTTGGTAACATAATGGGCTAATGATGCTTCTGCATTTTTGATTGTAGGTATTTTGTAAAACCTACGATTGTTGTAACTTGCAAGGGAATTAACAAGATTAACACAAGAATTTTCACCCTGAATAAACACACTAAACAAAGATTTATCATCAAGCTCTATATAATCTAAATAATCTTTTCTAACCGTAACATTTCTGTTTTTACTAATATCGGCTATAATGCTTTCAAGCTGTTTATCTCTATTTTTATCTTTTTGACCTTCATAAAAATGATAATTTACCACCGGTTCGGTTAAAATCGGTATAAACTCTGATTTATTAAGGTCGATATTCTTTAAGTTTGAGGATATAAATCCAACATCAGTCGAATCAACTTCACTTGGAACTTCATCCAAACTACCAATATCTTCAAAAGATAAGTCATCGGAAAGATTATCCATTCCAATGTCAGCCGGATCTGAAATCTCAGGAGTTGTTAAAGCATCCGCTTTAGACATACTTAAAGAAAAGGCTTTATTAATTTTAACCCCTTCTTTAGTCTTGGAAAAAACAACTATTTTGGTATCGCTACCCTCACAAGAAACACATACTAGTGATTTCATTTATTATACCGCTTTTAATAGTTGGCGTATTCTTGTTTTATTATTTGCATAAGAAACTACACTTTCTTTCGAGATTCTTCTTTGCTGATATAATCTGACTAAATCTTGCTCCATAGTAAGCATACCAAGGTTTCCGCCTTGGTTTATCATCATATATATTTCACTAGTGTTATTATTTTTTATTGCCGCTCTTACACTTGGTGTAACAACTAATACTTCTTTTGCCAGCACCAATTTACCATTTATACCCGGAATCAATTTTTGAGATACAATGGAAATAAGAACATCGGCAAGCCTCATTCTTACTCTTTCCTGCTCAGCAGGGTTTACTTCCGCAATAATACGGTCAATTGATTCTACGGCAGATGACGTATGCAATGTAGAAAAAACTTTATGACCGGTATCAGTAACTTCAAGAGCTGCCATTATCGTATCGGGATCTCTCATTTCTCCAATAACAATAATATCCGGATCCTGACGTAATGCTTGAACAACTCCCTCTTGAAACGAAAGAACATCCCTGCCTACTTCTCTATGCTTTATTATAGAGACATTCGACTTATGTACATATTCAACCGGCGATGCTATAATTACAACATGTGCTGGATCAAATTTATTATGATAATCTATAATTGCATCTAAAGTTGTGGATTTACCGGAACCTGTAATTCCCGTAATAAGAGTCAAACCAAATTTAATATGACTATGACTCATTGTCTGTAGAGCATAAGGATGAAAACCTAAAGATTCTACAGTCCTTAATTTACTAGAAATTGCTCTCATATTCAACGCTAAAGAATCAAGGTCGAAATATGCATCTGCTCTAAACCTAACATCTACATTTTCTTTAAGATATCTAAAAGTGTAACTAAAATCTAAATTTCTACTTACTAATAAATGCCTTCTTTGATTAATATTCAACAAGGAAGCAATTAAAGTTGACGCCTCGTCGGTTGAAAATTGCGGTAAATCTTTAACTCTTGCTTTAATTCCTTGAATCCTGAACCACACATAACCGGAAGCTCCGTGCCCGCCTAATTCAATATCGGAAGCATCTCTTTCTATCATAGTCTCAAGTAAGTAATTGGCTAGATTTATTAGGCTGGAGCGGTCTTCGACAGATAATTCTTCAATATGATCGACAATATAATTTACTCTTTCGGGACCAAGAACCGATTGCGGAATTTGTTTTGTAAACTTAGAAAGAATTGCTTTTGATTCGTTTGTCATTTATTTAAACGCAATATGGAAGATTTAATATATTATTATCGAACAAATATAATATAAATTTAATTAAATATAGTAATTTTTTTTTTAATCTTCTGTAGTTGCAGATAAAACTTCTGTTAAGGAGGTGAGTCCTAATTTCACTTTTTCAAGTCCGCTTTCCCTTAAAGAATGAGTTCCGTCTTTTCTTGCTTGTATTCTTATTTTTTCTTCGTCCACATCTTCTCCGGAGCGTACAATGATTTGACGAATTTCTTTTGTAAAGTAGAGAGCTTCATGAATAGCCATTCTTCCTTTGTAACCGCTATGGTGACATTGATCGCATCCAACCGCTTCGTAAATTTCATAGTTCTTCCATTCTTCTATATCTAACCCAAGAGCTTTCATTTCTCCTTCGTCAAATTCAGTCACCTTTCTTTTGCAATTGTTACATAATCCTCTTATAAGTCTTTGTGCAACAATTATATTTATTGCATAAGCAATAAGGAAAGGTTCAATTCCCATTTTATATAAACGGGCAACAGCACTGGGAGCATCATTAGTATGCAGAGTGGAAAATGTTAAGTGACCGGTATTAGCTAATTTAATTGCTGTTTCTGCGGTTTCTTTATCACGCATCTCACCAACCAGTACAATATCCGGGTCATGTCTTAAAATAGATCTTATTGCTTGTTCAAAATCCATTTTATG
>CBEVZC010000085.1:0-13136 GCA_965554225.1 uncultured bacterium
TAAAAAAAAATGATTGTGGTAATTTTAATCTTTATTTAATGTTACCCAAAGGAGAAAGTATGAAAATATTCAGTAATCTTAAAAAATTCGTTTTATTTGTTTTAATTATTAATTTTATTAGTCTGTATTCATTATATCCACAGCAGACTACGACCAATAATAAAACCGTAAAATCAAATAAGTTTGATACAGGTAAGATGTGGACGTTTGATTTTCCACCCTCGCAATACTTAAAAGATAAATACGGCTTAGACCTTTCGGACGATTGGTTTACGGATGTGAGACTTTCCGCATTAAGAATACCTGGTTGTACGTCAAGTTTTGTATCTCCAAATGGATTAATAATGACAAATAATCACTGTGCTACCTGGCATAGAGATGCCGTTCAGAAAGAGGGCGAAGATTTAGCAAAGACAGGTTTTTATGCTGCCGATTTGAAAGAAGAAAGAAAAGTTCCCGGAATGTATGCTGAACAATTAGTCTTTATTCAAGATGTAACCGATAGTGTAAACGCAGCTATTAATACGGGTAAAACAGAAGAAGAAAAAATTGAGAATAAGCAAAAGAAGATTGAGGAACTCGTTACAAATTACAATGAGGAAACGGGCTTAAAATGCCAAATTGTTTCTTTATATAACGGAGGCAGATATTCAATTTATGGATACCGCAGATACAATGATGTACGACTTGTATTTGTACCGGAACAACGAATAGCTGCATTCGGTGGTGACTTCGACAACTTTACTTATCCCAGATATGACCTTGATTTTTCTTTTTTCAGAGTTTATGACGATGACGGTAATCCTTTAGAATCCGAAAATTATTTTAAGTTTAGTGATAATGGCGCAAAATTAGGGGAGCCTATCTTTACAGTAGGTAATCCCGGAAGAACCAACAGACTAAAAACAGTTGCGCAATTAAAATATAATAGAGACGTTACTTATAAAAACCGAGCATTCTTTTTAGACAATTATTATAGTATCCTTGAGCAGTTGAAGAGTAAGTACCCTAAAAGGGCTAAGGAGTTTGAAAAATTAAGAACCAGAATTGGCAATGGGCAAAAAGTTTTACATTATGCGTATAAAGGTTTAATAAATCCTGACTTAATTGCCAGAAAGCAGGATTTTGAAAATAAGATTAAAAAAGCAGTCGCTGCAAATCCGGAGCTACAGAAAAAATACGGAGGCGTTTGGGATGCAATTGCCAGAACAAGCGGAGAATTAACAAGATACGGGAAAAAGATTGCAGCTTATTCGCAGAATAGATTTTTTAGCTCGGAATATTTTCTTTTAGCTCAGAAAGCATTAAAATTTGCCGATCAATTAAAACTACCTGAAGATGAAAGGGAAGCGGATTTTAAAGGGGCACAATTAGATTCAACTATAGAAAGCTTTTATCCATCCGATTTTGATACTGTATTGAGTAAAGCCAAGTTAGTTGTTCAAGCAGATCTTATCAGAATGAATTTAGGTAATGATAATCCTTTAGTTCAAAAAGTAATGGACAACAGAAACGGAGAAGCCGCTGCTGATTATATGATTAGCAATTCTCTGCTAACTAATAAAAAAAGTGTAGAAAACTTATTGAAGGAAGGTCCTGAAAAAATATTAAATTCCGATGATCCGTTTATATACTTTATTAAAAATACTAGAGATAAAATGCCTGAGCTTAGAAAATTAGCAAAAGAAGCTAGGAATACTCAAGAAGTAAATCAGAATCTTTTGGGCAGAGTTATTTACGAACTATACGGAACAACAATTCCTCCTGATGCTAATTTTACATTAAGACTGAGTGACGGTATAATTAAAAGTTTCGATTATAACGGAACTAAAGCAATTGTTAAAACCACTTTTTATGGAATGTACGATCGATATTACGGCAACGATAAAAAATACCCTTGGGATTTACCGAAACGATGGGCAACTCCTCCGGTTGGCTTAGAGCTTTCTACACCTTATAACTTTATTGCAACAAACGATATTGTCGGCGGTAACTCCGGCAGTGCGGTAATAAATAAAGATAAACAAATTGTAGGTATTGCTTTTGATGGCAATGTACAAAGTATTGTTGGTGATTTTATTTATCTGCCTAAAAGCAATAGAATGATAGCCGTGGCTTCGCAAGCAATATTGGAAACTTTAGATAAGGTATTCCATGCAGATAGAATTGTAAAGGAATTAAAAACCGGAGATTTAGTAAAATAAAATTTGGGAAATCCTGGTGCAATTAAAGCTCAACTTTAAAGTTGGGCTTTTCTATTTTAAAAATACTTTATAATCAAATCGACTAACTTTTGAGTAGTTTTTGTGTAAGGTGTAAACAATAATTTTAGCGGACTGTACTTATGATGTTTTAAAATCGAGCGTTCGTTTGAAAAAGATTTAAAACCGTAAAAACCATGTGCTCTTCCCGTTCCACTTTGCCCAACACCTCCGAATGGTAAATTTAAGTGTGAAAATTGAATGAACAAATCGTTTATACAACTCCCGCCGGAAGATGTGTTTTGGAGAATTTCCTCTATTGCATTTTTGTTTTTACTGAAAATATAAATTGCCAGTGGTGCACCGTTTGAATGGATAATGCGGTATGCATTTTCTAATGTTTGGAATATTATTACCGGAAGTACTGGCCCGAAAATTTCTTCTTTCATTATTTTGCTATTCTCTAACTTTCCGGACAATATAGTAGGGAAAATAAAGTTATTCTCTTTTATTACTTTTCCACCCAGCTCAACATTGGCTCCGTTGTTTTTTGCATCCTCAATCAAGTAACTTAATCTGGCAACATTTCCGCTATTTATTACTTCTGAAAAGTTTCGACTTTTTAAACAATAATCGTCTGTGATTCCGCAGAGTTTTTTAATTTCATTTTTCAATAGACTAATAAATTCTTCTTTTTTACTTTCATGAATTAAAATGTAATCCGGGGCTTGGCATGATTGACCAGTGTTAAAAAATTTGCTCCAAGCAATTTTCCCCGATGCATCTTTCAAATCCGCCGTATCATCAATAATAACGGGAGATTTTCCGCCCAGTTCCAAAGTAACGGATGTTAAATTTTCTGCAGCAGCTTTCATAACAATTTTCCCAACCTTTGTGCTGCCGGTGAAAAATATATGATCGAACGGTTTGGTAAGCAAGTATGAAGAAATTTCTTTGCCTCCTTCAATAACCTTGACCTCACTTTCTTCAAAAAGTTCAGCAATCATATTTTTAATCAAGTGCGAAGTGTTACTTGAGATCTCTGAAGGTTTTAAAATAATAGTATTACCTGCAGCTATTGCAGAGATTAGAGGTTCGATTGCCAGCATAAAAGGATAATTCCATGGAGAAATAATTAATACGGTTCCTTTAGGTTCATATTGGATCCAACTTTTTGTTGTTATCATTGCCAAAGTTGGAGTTACTTTCTCAGGCTTAAGCCACTTATGCAATTTTCTGGAAATTAATTTTATTTCAGAAGTAAGAACATATACTTCGGAAATATCGGTTTCTATCGGAGGCTTTTTAAAATCGGCATATATGCTTTGCCGAATATCTTCTCTGTGTGTTAGAATCCATTTTTTTATTCTTTGTAATTTTGCAATCCGTTCGACTGCAGTGGTGTGTCTAAGTTTTTGCTTATTCTGAATTTGAAGATTAAATACTTGGTCAATTTTATCCTTTACAGCGTCAACGCTTTGAGATGATGGGAGCAAAATTATTTCACTCCGTGTAAAGAATTGTTATTAACTAAATTATTCAATTCAAGACTGCTGTCTAAATTTTCTAAAGGACTTGATCTAATAATTGATTCAAGCTGAGCGCTAAACCATTGTGTTGTAAGGTGGTTTACTTTTGCGGCTTCTTTCAGCCATTCCAGTTCAAAAGGATGAAGTTCTTTATCAGAGATGGCTAATTTAATTCCGTCCTTTATAAAAATCTTTGCAATTTCTTTGTTTGAAAATTCCGGAGGTTCATCAATAATATATTGGTTCTCTAATAAATTTGTTATGGAATCTTCAATAAACTTATTTTCAAATCCAAGTGTTTTACCAATGCTTTTTAATAAAGACCTTTCTTCTTTCGAAATCACAAAATCTTTGCCTATTAACAATAATAATCCCTTAAAATAATTACTTCTGTCTTTCCAGTCAAAATACATTTAATCCCTTTCTTTTTAATAAACTTTTCTTAATTTAATATATTGTTTGCACAATTATTTACATATAAAATCTAATAAAAATTAAACTAATTTTGGTGAATTCATGAAAAATAATACAACTATAAGTCTGCCGGTTTTATTCTTAGTAGTTTTTAGTCTTTTTGTTTCATCCAAATCTTTTAGTCAAAGAGGATTTTACACCCCTTTAAACTTAGATACTGTTCATTTTTCACTTCAAGATTTTGGAAGGATGTGGACATTCGATGACGTTCCTGCTCAAAGATTTAAAGAGAAATATAATTTTAGTCCAAATGAAGGTTGGCTGGAACACGTTCAAAAATCTGCTCTTCAATTTGGCGGAGGCTGTTCTGCATCTTTTGTTTCTGCTAACGGTTTAATAATGACTAATCATCATTGCGGAAGGAATCAGCTTCATTTGGTTCAAAAGGAAGGTGAAAATCTGTTGCGTGACGGATTTTATGCGAAAAACTTAGATGAAGAAAGAAAAATTCCCGGTTTATATGTCGATCAATTAATATTTATTGAGGATGTAACGGATTCTGTAAAGTTCGCAATGGCAAAAGGTAAAACCGATTCGGCAAAAATAGCTCTCAAAAGTAGAGAAATAAATGAGTTGGTTAATAAATATTCAAAAGAAACTGGATTGCTTTGCAGAGTTATTAAACTTTACTACGGCGGGAAATATTCGCTTTACGGTTATAAAAGATATAAAGATATCCGTTTGGTAATGTCGCCCGATTTTCAAATTGCAGCTACCGGCTGGGATTGGGATAATTTTACTTACCCAAGATACGAATTGGATTTTGCTTTTTACCGGGCTTACGACGAGAACGGTAATCCTTTAAAAGTAGATAATTATTTTAAATGGAGTAAAAACGGAGCCGGTGAAAGTGAACCTATTTTTGTAGTTGGAAGGCCGGGAAGGACAAGCAGAATACTTTCGCTTGCCGAACTAAACTACTTAAAAAATAAAATATATAAGAATGCTTTAATCGGATTTAATGAAATTTACGACGTTTATTTTGAGCTATTTAAGAAACATCCCAAACGGGAATCAGAATTGTTAAATAAAGTTATGGGTTGGGGCAACGCAAGAAAATCTTATGCCGGGAGATTAGCAGCTCTACATAATCAATATATTATGAAAAAGAAGTCCGATTTTGAGCTGAACTTAAAGAAGCAAGTTCATGCAGATAGTTTGCTGAATAAAAAATATGGTCATGTCTGGGATGCGATAAGTTCGGTTGTAAAAGAGTTGGAAAAATCAGCAGATGAATATTTCGTTTATTCCTTAAGAAGATTTCCCCAAAGTGAATATTTTAAGATTGCTCGGAAGTTAATTAAATATGCAGAACAGATTAAGTTACCTGAAAATGAAAGAGAGTCTGAATACAGAGCGGATTCCTTAAAGCAAATATTAAATAAAATCTATCCGGAGAAAATAGACAGTGAATTCACTAATTTATTGTTGAAAGCTCAAGTCAATATTTTGAATAATGTTTTGCCAAAGGACATGCCCTTTCTCATAAAAATACTAAACGGAAAAACGGGAGATGAAGCGGTTGAGTATTTATTGAAAAAATCAAGTTTAACAACAAGGCAAAAGTTTAACGAATTCGTTAAAAATTCACCTGATGAAATTCTAAATTCAGAAGATCCTTTTATTTACTATATACAGCATTCAAAAAAACGACTTAAAGAGATCACTAAAGGTAGAACAGAAGCTATGAATACTCTAAATATTCAAAATCAGTTGCTTGGAGAAATTATATTTGCAGTCTATGGCAAAGAAATTCCACCCGATGCATCTTTAACTTTACGCATTTCGGATGGAGTAATAAAAGGTTATGAATACAATGGAACTTTAGCTCCGGGCAAAACTACATTTTACGGTTTATGGGACCGATATTATTCATTCGGACAAAAAACGTATCCCTGGGGTTTACACGAAAGATGGAAAACACCGCCAAAAGGATTAGATTTATCCACGTCGGTTGGTTTTGCTTCGACTAATGATATTGTCGGTGGAAATTCCGGAAGTGCTATTTTAAACAAAAATGCGGAAGTTGTTGGCTTGGTGCACGATGGGAACATTGAAAGCCTGGCAGGCTATATAATTTATTTACCTGAAGATAACAGAACCGTTGCCACTGATTCTAAGGGATTAATTGAAGCTCTAAAATATGTTTACAAATCGGATAGATTGGTTAAAGAACTTCAAAACGGTAAAATTATTAACTAAGAATATATTCTCAGTTAATTGTAGGGCAACATGCCATGTTGCCTTTTTTTTTAAAATATCTTTTACTTAAACGATAATATTTTTCAACAAGATTTAAATATTTGGTATGTCTAAACTAAAAAAAGGATTTGTACAAGTATATACCGGCAACGGTAAAGGAAAAACAACCGCTGCGCTCGGTCTGGCTTTACGCGCAGCAGGTTTCGGATTAAAAACATACATTGCACAATTTATGAAAGAATTTCCTTACAACGAATTGAACAGCTTAAAACAGCTTTCTAACCGGATAACAATTGAACAATTCGGCGGAGACGAGTTTGTTTACAAAAAAGAACCGCCAGGCGAAAAAGAAATTCAAAAAGTGAAAAACGGAATGAATAAAGCAAAAGAAAAAATGTTAAGCGGTGAATATGATATTATTATTTTGGATGAAGCTTGTGTTTCTATTTATTTTAAACTTTTAACAACTAAAGATATTATTGATTTTATCGCATTGAAACCATCTCGCGTAGAAATTGTTATAACAGGTAGATATTGCCCGCAAGAAATATTAAACACTGCCGATCTTGTAACGGAAATGAAAGAAGTAAAACACTATTATGAGAAAGGAATTGTTTCAAGAAAAGGAATTGATTCTTAAACATTTTTTATAGACTATATTCGTAAAATTATTTATATTAGTAAATAATAACTAGGAAAAAGCATGAATGAATTTTATTTGTTTTTCCTAAAAAAGTTTACTCTCGATTTCTATTTCTACCGTTTTCAGAATGAAAATACCGATAGGTATTCTACAAGATGGACATTCATATCTTCTTTTAATTCCAATTTCTATTTTGTCCCAATTTCAATTCCTATGTTGTTTTTGTACTAATACAGAGTTGTCTTAAATATTTTGTAAATAAATTTGTTCTGATACTTGCTTGAACCGGCAATTTGTTGATCATAATTATTAAAGGCACATTTATGTCTGAAGTAAACAATTCATACAATATAGAGCAAATAATTAAGGAAAATGAACGGCTAAGAAAAGCTGTTAGTGAATTATCTATACTCAACGAAATTTCAACTGCAATAAGTTCAACATTAAGTTTAGATAAAATAATCAATCTAATTGTTTGGAAGTGTATTAAACACTTAAAAGTAGAGCAGGCCGCTGTAATGTTGTTAGATGAAAGCAAGTCAGATAAGCCTTTCCAAACTATGATAAGAGAAGCCGATTCACAAACTAAGAGTTTTTTACCTCTAAGATTAGACTCACAAATAACAGGCTGGATACTTAAAAACAGGAAATCCCTTCTTGTAAATGATATTAGGGCAGACGAACGGTTTAGATGGTCTTTTATAAAATCAATGCCGATTAAATCATTTTTAAGTGTTCCCTTAATTTCTAAAGGATCTATCATTGGAATTATAACTCTGTTCAATAAAAAAGGGGATTCTGAATTTACTGATAACGATCAGCGGTTGCTGTCAATAATAGCGACGCAGTCAACTCAAACAATCGAAAACGCAAGACTTCTTGAAGAAGAAAAGGAACTTTTACATTTGCAAAAAGAATTACAGATGGCTGCAGAAATTCAAAAAAACATTTTACCGATGAAAATACCCCAAATTGACGGATATGAAATCGCTGCAATCAATATCCCCGCTAAAGAGGTTGGAGGAGATTATTACGATTTTCTCTTACCAAATAATAATGAACTTATTTTTTGCCTTGGTGATATTACAGGGAAAGGGATTCCTGCAGCTATGCTTATGTCTAATCTTCAAGCAACTTTCCGCAGTCAAGCTCAAATTCAACAAACTCTTAAAGAGGTAATTTCATCTTCAAATACTTTATTACACAAAAGTACCGAATCAGATAAGTTTGCCACATTCTTTTCCGGAGTATTGAATTTTGAAAAACATTCACTCACTTATTGTAATGCCGGTCACGATAATCCAATTCATATAACTCAGAATGGATATATTGGAAGATTAAGCGAAGGTGGAGTAATACTAGGATTTATGGATGATGTTCCCTATGATGAAGAAAAATTACTGCTTCAAAAAGGAGACAAAATTATAGTGTATACTGATGGAATTACCGAAACAATGAATTCCGATGAAGAATTATTTGGAGAAGAAAGATTGATTAAGTTAGTTTCTGATAGTCGTGATTTGTCGGCAAAACAGCTTTTGGAAAAAATTGTAGATGAAACCGAAAAATTTGCGGAAGGTGAATCTCAATACGATGATAAAACTTTATTAATAATTCAGAGGGAGAAATGAAAATTAAAGTATCTGAAAAGTACAATGCAGTTGTTTTTGAACTGAAAGGTAAATTACTCGGTGGACCCGAAGCTTCAGAATTTAACGATGCTATTCGCAAGTTTATTGATGAAGGCAAAAAAAATATTGTTGTTGATCTTTCCGGCGTTTCGTATGTAAATAGTATCGGGACGGGAATGCTCATACGCAATTACACAACAGCAGTTAATTCAGGTGGCAAATTTAAGTTAGCTGCAATTAATGATAGAATGCGCGGTTTGCTATCTGTTACCAAGCTTAATCAAATATTCGAAATTTATGATTCTACAGAAGCAGCAGTTAAAAATTTTAGTTAATCTACAAAATTATTTAATATTTCTTGATTAATAATGATTAGTTCTACTATCTCACATTATAAGATTTTGGAGAAACTTGGCGGCGGTGGAATGGGTGTGGTGTATAAAGCCCAAGACCTGAAGTTAGATCGCCTTGTAGCACTGAAGTTTTTACCAACTTCGTTGAGTTTTGATGATGAAACAAAACAAAGATTTATACATGAAGCAAAATTAGCGTCTTCACTTCAACATAATAACATTTGTACGATACATGAGATAGACGAAACAGTTGATGGACAATTATTTATTAGTATGGATTTATATGAAGGAGAAACATTAAAAAAGAAAATTGAAAAGGGAAGACTGGAATTAGAAGAAATAGTAAACATTTCAATTCAAATTACTGAGGGTTTGAAAAAAGCTCACGACAAAGGAATAGTACACAGAGATATAAAACCGGCAAATGTTTTCATTACAAATGACAGTACTGTTAAGATCTTGGATTTTGGATTGGCAAAAGGACTAAGCGAAAATACTCTTACTCAAAAAGGAATGACGTTTGGAACTGTTACTTATATGTCGCCTGAACAAGCCAGGGGTGAAAAAGTCGATCCACGGACGGATATTTGGTCGCTTGGCATTCTTTTGTACGAAATGTTGACCGGAGATCTGCCGTTCAAAGGTGAATACGATCAAGCCGTTATTTACTCCATTCTTAATGAAGAACCGGGGTTTGATGAGAAAGTTAAATTCGAAAAATTAAAAAATATAATTAAAAAATGCCTCGCAAAGAATAAAAGCGAGAGGTATCGAAATGCCGAAGAACTTATTGAAGATTTGAAAAATGTACAACTATCAACGGTTCCCAAAACGAGATGGGATGTAGTTTCGCGAAAGAGAAGATGGTTTGGTTTAATATCAATAGTAGGACTCGCTTTAATTACTGTTTTTCTGGCTTTTTATTTTTCCTCGACGTCAAAAGTAAAAAGTAAGCAACGTATTCCCATTGCTGTTGTCGATTTCAAAAATGCAACAAAGGAAGCCGAACTTAATGGACTTTCGGGAATGTTGATTACCTCGCTCGAGCAATCCAAACGGTTAAACGTTATTACCCGTTCTCGCTTGTTCGATATTCTTAAACAACTTGGAAAAGAAAATTTAACAAGAATAGATGAATACGCCGGAAGGGAAATTTGCACAAGAGCTAATATTTCAACTTTGGCAATCGCATCAATCCGTAAGTTCGGAAAAGTGTATACTATCGATATGAAAGTGATGGATGTGGTTAAAAATCAATATCTGTTTGCTGTTAATGTGAGAGGCGAGGGGAAAGAAAGTATTCCCGAATTGATTGACAAACTTTCCAAAAAAACAAGAGAAGGATTGAATGAAAATATTGCGTCTATTTATTCCGGTAATAAAAAGATTGCGGAAATTACAACTTCGAATCTTCAAGCATATCAACATTTTTTTAAAGGTGAAGAATTAATTGATAAACTGAAATTCAAAGAAGCACAAAAAGAATTTGAGCAAGCAATAAAAATCGATTCTTCTTTCGGACTTGCATTTTACCGCATGGCTTATGCAATTGACTGGGAGTCAAATAAAAAACTGGCAAACAAATATGTTTTGAAAGCCTATAGTTTGTTCCAAAATATTCCGGAAAAGGAACAATACCTTGTTGATGCATTGTACGCTGAAAATAAGTTGGATTTAGAAAAAGCGCTCAAAATTCTGAAGGAAGGAGAAAAAAAATATCCTAATGATAAAGAGATTCTGTATAACATAGGGGATTGGTCGTATCATGCAGGTTATTTAAATCAAGCCGAAAAATATCTTAAAAAAGTTTTACAAATCGATCCGAATTTTCCCCGGGCGCTTGATCATTTGACATGGACTTATGAAGATCAAAAGAAATATGATAAAATGCTTGAAACCGCTAAACGTTACTATGCAGTATCGCCAACATTTGAAGCATCGAACCTGTTAGATGTTGCCTATTTTAAAACTGGCGAATATCAAACGGCTATAGATGAACTTAAACGCAACTTAACAATTCATCCTGGTAGACAATCAATCTTGGCTTTATTAGCGAGATGTTATGTGTATTTGGGTAATGCGGAAAAAGCGGATTCGGTTATCGAACATGCTTTGAAAAATATAAAATATCAAAATGGTTCAACAAATTTTTTATACCGGACTGCATTCGGAGTGTTTATTTATCAAGGGAAATACCATGATGCATTAAAATTTGCCGACATGCGTATCAAAATAGCTGAGGATACTTCAAAAATATGTTTATGGCACATGCTCAAGGCTATAACATTTAAATACGGTTGGAATGATTCGAAAAATTACAAGGCGGAAGTGAAAAAAGGGTTGGAGTATCCTAAGTATATCAATAATCCCGTTTCGGTCGGCACTTTGTCATTATATTATATTCAAAACGGGGAACCGGAAAAAGCTTATAAAATTTATACAGGGAAACCATGGATTTTAACATTAAAAAGCATAAATGAAATAAAAAGGAAAAATTATTTACAAGCATTAACTTTTCTTGATAGCGTTAAAAAATATAATAGCGAAACATTTAATTATTTAATTTACTATCCGCTTTTGCTGTTGCAGATTGACCTCGGTTATTATAACGAAGCGCTTAAAACTCTAACGGAAATGTTAAATATGTGCGATGACTTGTACCTTTCTTACCCGTTGTATTATCCTAAACTTTATTTTTTGCGGGGAGCGGTTTATGAAAAAATCGGGAATAAATCTAAAGCCAAAGAAAATTACAAGAAATTCCTGAACATCTGGAAAAATGCTGATAAGGATTTGCCGTGGTTGATTGAAGCTAAAAGAATATTGATGAAAATTTAGATTAGTAAATAATAAAGTGGTTATTGTATTCCAAAAGCTCTAAGTCCGTTAACCGTTATAAAGGTTAAAATATAAGCAATTGAAGTATAAATAAATAATTGCAGCATAGGAATTCTCCAGCTTCCTGTTTCCTGGCGCGATATTGCCAAAGTGGAAACACATTGAAGTGCGAAAACAAAAAACAGAATTAGTCCTATTATAGTTGCAGTGGTAAATAATTTTTTCCCGGTCTTCCCGATTTTCGCTTCGTTCATTGCGGATAAGAGTGAATTCTGTAATGTGCCGTCGCTACCGGTAACTTTAAAAATTAGAGCTAATGAACTAACAAAAACTTCACGTGCGGCAAATGCAGAAATTAAGGATACTCCAACGCGCCAATCCATTCCTATCGGAGTCATGATAGGTTCAATTACATGTCCAAGTGAAGCGGCATATGAAGTTTCTAAACGTTCCGCACTTTTTATCTGTTCTATTTTTTCAGAAGTAAGGCCAGATTCATTTGTCTTGGGATTATAGTTTGGGAAGTAAGTTAAAACCCAGAGTATCATTGATAAAACAAGAATTACTGTACCTGCTTTAATTAAGTAGAGTTTTGACCCTTCGTATGCATTGTTTAAAATAATACTCAATTTCGGTTTCTTATAGGTGGGCAACTCTAGAATAAACGAAGAGTGAGATTCTTCTCTGATAAGAGTTTTGCTGAATTTATTTACTAGTCCGGCAACAAAAGCAGCACTTAAAATACTTAACAAATATATTCCTGCCAGACCTATTCCGCCAAGCCATAGTTTATCTCTTGGGACAAGAAATGCAATCAACAATGTATAAACGGGTAATCTTGCAGAACAGCTCATTAATGGAATAATAAAAATAGTTAATAACCGCTCTTTTCTACTTCGGATAGTCCTTGCTGCCATTATAGCCGGGATAGCACAAGCAAATCCTGATAACATTGGAACAAAAGACCTGCCGTTCAATCCAAGTTTTGAAAGTGGTTTATCAACCAGCATTGCACCTCTTGCAAGGTAACCGCTGTCTTCTAGAAAGCCGAGGATAAAAAACAAAATAAAAATCTGTGGAATAAATACTAACACAGCTCCTGTACCGGCAATAACGCCGTTAGAAATTAAATTCCCGAACCAATTATAACCTAAAAGCCGGACGGCTTCGTTCGATAAAATCCCAAAGAACTCACTTACTAATTCCATAATTGGTAAAGCAAGGTAGAATATGGAAATGAAAGTAAATGCCATAATTAAAAAGAA
>CBEVZC010000086.1:0-13038 GCA_965554225.1 uncultured bacterium
TTTTTATATTTTTTTGTAAAAGGCTGGAAGCAGGCAAACAGCGAAACAAAAGTTTTATTTCGAAAACTTCAACTGGCGCTTATTCCCCAATTATTTTTATTGTTTTTAGGCTCTACGTTTTTCATTGAATTAGGAAGCTTTCAAATACCTCTTTTCTGGGGATTAGCATTTCCGGTAGGATTAGCTTTATCAAATGTAAAATTATATATCCCGAAAGTTATTTTACCGCTCTTAGGTTCAATTATTCTAACTATTGTTTTGTGGCAGTTACCCGATAGAATCATGGCAATTGACAGGCATGATGCGGGAGAATGGTTGAAAGCAAACCGTTACACAAAAATTAAAGTTATTGGAGATTGGTATTCAAGCATTGCGGTTCTTTTAGAAAGAAATAATTGGAATTTTAAAATATTATCAAACGACTATTTTGATAGATCCTACCCAATCGACGATGATTTTCTTGCTACCGGAGAGGACTCTGTGATAATTGTTTGCAGTAAGAAACCAAAATTAAGAAAACTAGTTTCTAAATTACCTATAGAAGGTTTTAGACTAAATATTTATAACCCTATTACGGTATTAAAATCGGGCCGAACTACAAAAATTTATGAAAATGATTCTGTTATTTTATATAAATGGGAAAAATATCATTCTTTAATATCAAAAAATTAAATTGAAGTTTATATAACATTAGGAAACTTATGGAACCCAAAAATAATATGAAGGGAAAGAACAAAATCTCAATTTGGATTGATCTGGAAAATTCTCCACATGTCCCCTTCTTTGTTCCTATTATTAAGAGATTAAAAAATGAAGGATATAATATTCTAGTTACTGCCCGGGGTCAATCTCATACTTTTGAACTTGCCGATTACTATAAATTAGATTACCATGCAATAGGTAAACATTATGGCAAAAACAGATTTTTAAAAGCATTCGGACTCGTTTCTAGAGCAATAAGACTTATGCCTTTGGTTTTAAAACAAAGACCAATAATAGCTATATCTCATATTTCAAGGACCCAAATATTATTGTCTTATTTTTTGAGAATCCCCAGCATTATATTCCTTGATTATGAGTATGTTCAATCTCTTTCATTTGTTAAGCCTCATACAGTTTATATTCCTGATGTAGTAGATACTAAAAAGTTAAAATCATTCCATTGCGATGTAAAAACATATAAAGGAATTAAAGAAGATATTTATGTACCCGCATTTCAGCCGGATCCCTCAATAGTTGAAAAGTTGGGAATAAATACTGATAAAATAATTTGTGTCTTACGTCCGCCTGCAAGCGACGCACATTATCATAACCCAAAGAGCGATGTACTTTTTGAAGAAACGGTAAATTATTTTTCTACAATACCGGAAATTTTGATGGTATTATTACCGCGAGATGAGCATCAGAAAAATATTATTAGCAACAAGTGGTTATCTAAAATTCAAGAAGGCAAAATAATAATACCCGACCATGTTGTTAACGCATTAAACTTAATGTGGCACTCAGATTTAGTAATTAGCGGTGGCGGAACAATGAATCGTGAAGCAGCTGCTCTTGGTATTCCTGTCTATACAATTTTTCAAGGGAAAATTGGAGCTGTTGACAGATACTTAGCGAAAGAAAACAGATTAAAAATTATTACTTCGGTAAATGAAATTCATAAAGTAATTGAAGTGAAAAAGTGGGATAGACCCGAAAGTTTTAATTACAAAGAAACGTTAACACTTTCTAATATCATTCAAGAATTAAATCAAATTATTTATAAAATAAACGCTATTAAATCCGGTAAATATAATGAACAATACGGCTCTTTCTAAATTTGAAAACACTTTGGATAACAATTATACAAATAATATCAAAACTATTGTTCAGTTGTCGTTAGATGCTCTGAACGAAATGTACATTCCCGACAAAAAAGTTTTTTATGAAAAGAAAAAGTTGGTTGACGGAAAGATTGTATTTATCGGTGAGTCAATTAGGTACACTCTAATAAATTTGCTGGGACTTCACAAAGCTTCACAATATGGTTTGAAAATAGATTTTGAACTAAATGAAATATTAGATTACCATATTGAAAATATTCAAAAAATAAAAAGTATAGGCGATATTGGACTCCTACTTTGGAATTGTTCAATAATTGCTCCTGATAAAATAATTAAAATCTTACCAAAAATAAATTTTGCGTCTGTACTTTCAGACTATCCAGATGCTCAAAAAGGTTTTACAAATGAATTAGCTTGGTTATTAATTGGTCTAATTTCTGCATCCACGTTTAATAGTAGTTTTACTTCAGTTATAAATAAACTCCCTCATGAAGTTTACAAAATATTAAGAAACAACTATGGCGGACATGGTATATTTTCTCATTCAACAATAAGGGGACTGAAAACATTTTCCCGAAGTAGAGTAGGTTCATTCGCAGATCAAGTATACCCTATCTATGCTTTAACAATGTATTCCCAAGCGTTTCATAACGAAGAAGCATTATTGGTTGCTAAAGAATGTGGGGAAACTATTGTAGAGCATCAAGGAGAACAAGGAGAATGGTGGTGGCATTACGACTCTCTAACAGGTAAAATTTTAAGTAAATATCCCGCATATACAGTTCACCAAGATTCAATGGCAGAATTAGCATTAAATATGCTGGGAAAAGCTATAAATCGTAATTTTTCTGAAGAGTTATTGAAGGGAGCACGTTGGATGAACGGCAACAATGTTATGAATAAAGTAATGTTTGATTTTGATAATAGAATGATTTACAGAAGAATTTCTCCCTTAAAAGTTAATAGAATGACTAACGTAATTTTTTCCTTACTAGGAAAAGAAAAAATGCCAAACAAGAATTCTTTAAGGATTTTATATGAAACATGGTCATATCATTTTGGCTGGATTCTTTTTGCTCATTCAAATGTTATGAGGAAAAATGATGAAATCGAGGAAAAATCGAATGATCCGGTAATGGATAAAGATAAGCATAATCCAACTATATTTTCAATAAATGACTAATTTTGAACTAATGTTTATTAAAAACATAAGTTAACGAACTTTAAAATTATCTTATAGCATAATAATTTAAAAACATGAATTTAAGAGTATTTGGACAAAACGCAATAATTTATACAATCGGCTCAACTGTGCTCCGGTTCACTGCGTTCTTAATGCTCCCGCTTTATACTCATTTTTTAACTAAAAGTGATTTTGGTCTGTTCCAAACTTTATTGCTAACCATTCAAATAATGATTACTATTGTTGATGTAGGAGTAAGAAGCGGGATTGTTAGGTTTTTAAGCGAATATGAAAAAAATAATAAGCTTAATAAATTGCTAGGAAGCGCTCTTGCAATCAATTTATCCAGCGGAATACTACTTATATTAGCTTCTTTAAGTATTCTTGTTCCTATTTTTCGACTAATTGTACCGCAAGGAGATATAACTTTATTGATATTTCTTACCTCACTCGCAGCTGTTTTCCAGACACTTTCAATAAATATTATGGCATATTACAGAGCCCGAAATGAGGGATTAAAATATATGCTCTATAGTCTTGGAGCGGCAGTAATCTTGATAGTTACAAATGTTATATTTTTAATTCTCTTAAAAATGAATTTGGAAGGAGCATTATTAGCACAGGTAATAACCTACGCATCAGTCTGGTTTGTCGCATCAATAATTATTTTTTCAAGACACGGTATTTCTATTTCAAAACCAATAGTACAAAAATTATTCAAGTTCGGCGCTCCTTTGGTTTTTGCAATGTCCGGGGATTTAATAACAAATACTACTGCAGTATATTTTTTAACTTATTTCCGGGGCTTAGAAGCAGTTGCAATTTATGCGCTCGCTTTTAAAATTGCTCAGATTGCAAATATGAGCGTTATCGGTCCATTTCAAATGGCATACGAGCCCTTTGTTTTTTCACATAAAGACGATCCGGAAATTAAAAGAACAATTGCTAAACTGTTATCTTATTTATTAATAGTTTTTTCAATTGTCAGTTTTGGAATTGTGTATTTTTTTAGGGATTTAACCTCAGTAATATTCTCTAATTCTTATAAAGATTCTTATTTACTTTTATTTTTTATTTTACCCGGCATGGGCTTTATGGGTCTTCAATATGTAGCCCAATCATTACTTCATATTAAGAATAAAACCCACATAACGGGGGTTACAATAGCAACCGTAACTTTTGTAAGTCTTTTCTTAAACTACTTTTTTATTAAAATGTGGGGAATTTACGGAATAATATCAACTTACAATATAATAATGATAAGTACCGCTTTAATTTTATTAGCCTTTGGAATGAAAGTTTTCCCGATTAAGCTTGAAATGAAACGATTATTAATTGGTGGTACAATCTTTGTTCTTCTGCTAAGTTCTGTATACTTGTTAAGAAATACTCCGGCATTTATTTTTTATTCTGTACCAATATTATTATTTGCAATAATCATATTTTACTTGTTCATAGGAAATTTTTTCAATAATAAAGAAAAAACTGTTTTAAACGAATATTTAAATAAAATTGGTTTACCATTAATTTTTAGACAATCAATAGAGTTAGTTTAGTTGCCGAAAGATTTATATATATTGTTTCAATTAATAACGGTTAGTATTCTAGGAATCGTGATGATGTATGTGTTTTATAAGCACTATATTATTGCAATCGGTTTTTTTATACTAACTCCTCTTTTCTCAGCTATTACATACGTAAATAAAGAAGAATGGATTAATGTTGAACTAGCAACAGGTTTACAAGGTTACATAAGAGCAGGAATTCTTTTATCACTAGGAATAGTCGGAATTTTATATTTTGTCACACACTGGAATAAGCATAAAGGGAAACTCCCAATCCATTTCCTTGTATTAAGTATTTTCCTTTTATTTGCAATTATTTCAATTTCTTATTCTGTTGACAGGCGCTATACTACAATTCGGGCATTTCTATTTTTAGCTACTTCAGGATTTTTAGTAGGGTTATATACTTGGCTTGATAGTAAAAAGAGATTTGAGCAGCTTTTTAATTTACTTTTTTACTATGTTCTTATTCTATCCTTGGTTACAATATTTCTTGTAATATTTGAGCCATCAAGAGCTTGGTGGTGGAAAGGACCTAATAGATTATTAGGTATGTGGGATCATCCGGCAGTCTTAGGTGCCTTCTGCATGATCTCTTATCCAATCTTAATTTGGAAATTTACTAAGGTCGGCTGGAAAGGTAAAACATTTATTGGACTACTTCTTATTATTACATTCTTCTTCCATGTTGCTTCCGGTTCCAGAACAACTCTAGGAACTGCGCTTTTCGGTTTTATTCTTTGGTTAATAATAACTAAAAAGTTTAAGGAATTAATTGTAGCATCTATTTTAGTCTCTATTTTCTTTATCGGCATTGCAACATCGGCTCCGGCCAGTATGAAACGGGATAAAAGCAAGGGAATATTTTTCTTAACCGAAAGAGATTTAATTTGGAAAGGCGCAATAAAAATTATTGAAGAAAGTCCTTTAATCGGTTACGGATATCGCGTTGAAGCAAAAATATTCGATAATCAAAAAGTTTATGACATATCAGACTTGTTTTTTATTGCCACGGCGCAGCAGCCATTACACAGCGGTTATATTTCTATCGCAGCCGGAGGCGGATTAATTGGACTAATTTTATGGTTAACACTTTTAACTATACCAATATATAAATCACTGCGCTCCAATCTAACAATTGAAAAAGGGGCTGTTGCACTAATAATGATTATGTTAATGATAACAAATCTTACTGAAACTGCTCTGACAGGCTATCAATCGCTTACAGATATAATGTTTTGGATTGCGTGGGTTGTAGGAGGTAAAATTTATAAATTTGACGAAGATTTTACCAAGTCGACTAAAGAAGATGAAAACGAAAATTTCGAATTACTGGGGGAACTAGCCGATGAGAAATAGATACATACTAATTACACCGGCCAAGGATGAAGATAAATATATAGAAACAACTATTAAATCAATAGTTAGCCAAACAATTGCTCCATTAAAGTGGATTATTGTTAGTGACGGATCCACAGACAAAACGGATGAAATAGTTAAAAAATATATTAGTGAATATCCATACATCCAGTTGCTAAGTTTGCCTCCAAGGAAAGAACGTAACTTTGGAGCACAAGCAAGGGCTTTTAATAAAGGTTACGAACTTGTTAAAATTTTAGATTTTGACTTCATTGGAAATTTAGATGCTGATATTTCGTATGATCCGGATTATATGGAAAAGATATTAAAGAAGTTTGAAGAAAACAGCAAACTGGGATTGGCCGGGGGGTTTATTTATGAAAAAGATCATGGAGTTTTCAAAAATCGCAATGTAAATAGAACATGGTCCATCGCAAATGCCGTACAACTTTTTAGGAAACAATGCTTTGAAGATATTGGCGGATATACTCCAATTAAATACGGCGGACATGATTGGGTTGCAGAAACAAAAGCCAGGATTAAAGGATGGGAAACACAATCATTTCCCAACTTAAAGGCTTATCATCATAGAAGAACAAATGCGGCGGAAGGCAGTGCTTTCGGACCTCTTTATCGACAAGGGAAAATGGATTATAGTCTTGGTAGTCACCCGTTATTTGAAATTGTAAAATGCTTTAGAAGATTTTATGTAAGACCATTTATATTGAGCAGTTTTACCAGATTATGCGGTTTTATAGTGGCGGTTATTAAGCACGAAGAAAGGGCGGTTTCACCCGAGTTTATGGAATATTTAAAGAAAGAACAACTAGCAAGATTAAAGTTTTTCAAAGTTTAATGAAATGGATATGCTGAGATATTTAAAACTATTCCTCACTATTTTATTTTTTATTAAAGAAAAAATAAAATCCGGTTTTCTATCTATATTGGGAAAAGATGCACCTGGTAAATTAGTTATTTTATATTATCATTCCATTTTACCTGCGGAAAGAAAAAATTTTGCAAAACAAATGGAATTACTAAAAAATCTTACAATTCCAATTGATTTAAGAAATGACACCGAGTTAAAACCAAACAAAGTTTACAGTGCAGTTACTTTTGACGACGGATTTAGAAATAATTTAACAATCGCATTACCTGAGTTAAAGAAAAGAAATATTCCATTCACAATATTTTTTACAACAAAAAATTTCGGTGAAAAACCAAAGTGGAAATATAACCCGGTTACACCGGATATGTACGAAAACATTATGACTATTGATGAAATGAAAAGTTTACCATCAGAATTAGTTGCGATTGGCTCGCATACAGTATCTCATTCAAAATTAGGTCTTGCTGATACAAAGAAAATAGAATATGAATTAACTGAATCAAAAAAGACTTTAGAGGGTTCCCTTAACACTGAAATTACTTTATTTAGTTTCCCAAACGGTAGTGTTAGCAAAGATGCAATTAACATTGCGTTAAAATCAGGATATAAAAAATTGTTTACAATTGAACCTTATGTGAACAATGATTATTCAAAGCAATACTTATTCGGAAGATTTCAAACAAGTACTTCAGAAAGCACCCTTGAATTTAAATTAAGACTATTAGGTTATTTCCGTTGGCTGGAAAACGCCTCAAAATTGAAAAGAAAACTTAAACCAATATATCAATGAATCTTTTAATTTGTTATGAAATCAAATATTAAAATAGAAAGCTTTAAACGTTCTTCTGATGCATGGGAAAAAATATTAAATAATTTTGATGATGCTAATATTTATCAAACTACCGAATTTGCAGAAAATTCAAGATACGGCAAAGATATTGAACATTTTGTAGTTTCAAAAGGAAATGAAGTTCTTGGAATAGCTTTGGTACGCATTTATACTTTGCCAATTATCAATAGAGGAACAGCTTATATTCGATGGGGACCATTATGGAAGATTAAAGATAAACCGGTTAACTTAGATAATTTTACATTAGTTTTAGCAGCACTTTGGAACGAATATGTAACTAAAAGAAAACTCCAATTGAATATATTCCCTAATATTTTTAAGGGGAAAAACGACAATTTAATACCCATTCTAACCGGGATTGGATTTAATCCGAAAGCATATGATAATCTATACAAGACTATTCATCTGGATCTATCACCTACTTTAGAAGAGTTAAAAAAGAAGTTTAGAAAAAAATGGAGATATGAACTTAATAAATCAGAGAAAAAAGAATTAACTATTGTGAGTGGGAAGGATATAAAATACTTTAATATATTCTTAAAACTCTACAAAGAAATGCAGCAAAAAAAACAATTTGAAGAGCATATTGATGTTGAATCATTTAAACTAATTCAACAGAGTTTACCGGATTTGCTTAAGATGAATATCTTCCTTGCTTTTCATAAAGATGAACCCATTGCAGCTTTGGTTGGGACAAATATTGGAGACATAGGAATATACTTGCTGGGCGCATCGGTTAATAAAGGAAGAGAATTAGGAGCATCTTATCAACTTCAATGGCACATGCTTAGCTGGTTGAAAGAATCGGGATGTAAATATTACGATTTAGGCGGTATTGATCCTGAAGAAGCACCGGGTGTTACAAAATTTAAAACCGGATTAGGCGGAGAAATACTAACATCATACGGAGAATTTGGCGCTGTAACTAACACTATGAGTAAAGGATTGGTATTGTTGGGGAGTAAACTAAAATCGAAATAACGATGACTAAAATATATTTAAAATGTTCTAAATTTGCTCTATTCATAGTAAAAATGAATTTTGGCAAAACAAATGACTTTAATCACAATATAATTTAATTTATTATACTTATTTGGATATATAATTTAATTATAAAATAATGATTCGGTTCAATCATGAAAAATGTAGCAATCATTGGCAAAAACACATCTGCAGTTAAGTGTGCAGAAGCATTATTAAATAATAAAAATGCAAACATTGTATTAGTTTCTCCCAACAACTCAGATGACGGTGAAGATACCTGGCAATTATCTTTGAAAAAATTTGCGGAACGAAATAATTTACATACTAAATCATTTAAAAAGATTAAAAGTCCGGATTCAATTGAGTACCTGAAAAGTTTAAATCTAGATTTCATATTCTCAATACAATATGATCAGATAATTAATCAGAGTGTAATTGACACTGCTAAACACGGAGCGATAAATTTGCATTTCTCCCCTCTTCCGCGCTACAGAGGTGTTTCACCAATTGCTTTAGCCATGATGAACGGAGAAAGTACATACGGAGTAACTCTGCACTATATGGATCCGGGTGTAGATACCGGAGATATTATTGCACAAAAAATGTTCGATATATCACAGTTAAACAATGCACGTGAATTATATGATATAAGTACTGAGAATAGTATTGAATTGTTTAAAGAAAATATTGATTCAATTCTTAATCTTAAAAATAATAGAATTCTACAAGATAATACAAAAGCTCTTTATTATTCAATGGGGACATTAAACTTTAAGGATAATAAAATAAAATGGAATAAAGATACACGTTCTTTAGTCAACTGGATTAAATCATTTATCTTTCCCCCTTTTCAATATCCGAAATTCACTTTAGATGATGCTGAATACAAAGTTATTTTTGCAAGTCCGGATTATCGAAAAAATAAGTTTGAAAAGCCCGGGACATTAATTTTAAGAGATGGAAATAATTTCAAGTTTTCTACGCATGACTGTTACATAAACATAACTGCTAAAGAAACAGAATAACCTAATAGTAATATATTTTGCTCCTTGTTTCACAAAAAAAGCCTAACTTCAATTTGAAATTAGGCTTTTTGCTACTAATTATAAAAAAATCATTTTGTTATTAGTTTGTATCTCCAAAGTTTTTTAATTTTATCAACAATACCCGCTTTCTCAAGAATACTAAGGATATTCTCGGTTAAACTTGTTGTCAGCTTGTCAAGTAATCCGGAAAACTTGGCTTTAAGACTGAACCCATATATTTTAAATGTTGCTTCCTCTAGTGAATCTGTACCAAACATTTTTTTATATGCGGCATCTCCGTAACCGTAATCGACATAATAGATTTCTTGTTTCTCTAAATCTTTAAAAACTTCAAGTCTAAGGAATTCTCCGGGAGAATATCTCTTAAAATCATCATTATAAGCTGTTGCATATTGATAAAATATATCCTTGTATTGTACACCTAAAATGTATGCTATTGGTTTGTCATTGTTCATCAGCAAATAGCCTCTAAAATATCCGAGCTCTGCAAAGGCAGTCAGCATGTTTTTCCAGAAGTCATTGTTTTTTACTCCAACATCAAGTGCATATTGGTAACTTTTTTTACCAATCATATCGGCATTTATTAAAAACTGTTCAATCTGTTCAGATATATTTAAAGTAATAATATCTAATTCTTGATTAAAATATTCTTTTAACCGTCTGGCTTTTCTGCGAAACTTTGAAGCTGTTTTCGAACTGAACAATTTTATTTTTTCACCTGTTGCGGGATCCTTAATTTTAGCGTACCAGGTAATTCCAAGTTTATAAACGGGATTTCTATCAAGGGAAAGTCCATTTTTTATTTCTTTCCATAAGTTATTAGAAGAATACAAATGATCAATAAGCAAAAGCTCAGTATCTTTTTCTTTTAATAAAGTACTTAAATAATTATCTACTATAGCCTTTGATTTTTCCTTTCCATCAGTTAGAAGTCCGCCTATTTCTATCTCAAAACAATTTAAGAGAGGTGTATGTAATTCGAAATAACCTAATCTTAGCGGAATTTTTAACTTCTTAATCCAACCAATTACTATTGCAATCGGTTCTTCTTCCACCTTAAATAAAACGATATTAGGAATTGCCCTACCGGCTCTGCTATAAAACAAATGCTTATAGAAATCCGGATTGACATACATATTTCTTTCGCCGGATTTTTTAATCAGCGTAAACCACTCAGATTCTATTTTATCTATTTCTTCAAGCGCATTAATCTTAATAATGTTTACTTTATCCATATATATATATTCATTATTCTCAAAATCAGGACAACGTGCATTATTCAATCATTAATTATTATTATTTTCCAAATGCATTCTCCACGATCTTTTAACTTTGTTCAACAAACCGAAATTATCCATAAGTTTTGAAAATCTTTCGGTAGTTTGAGTAGTAACTAAATCGACCAATTTTGAATACTTAGCTCTTTTTGTTTTACCATATATTCTAAAAGTAGCTTCCTTGTGAGAATCAGTACCATAAAGTTGTTTAAAGTCTGCGTCGCCATAACCAAAGTGGAGATAGTTAAAATTATCGATTGTCATTTTTTCTATTAATCGGCGAACTAAATACCCTCCGGGTCCAATTTTACGATACTGCGGATCATATGCCGTTGCGTAAAGATAAAAAATATCTTTATAGGCTAAACCAAATGCATACGCAATAGGATTATTTTGGGCGCATAATATAAAACCTCTAAAATAGTTTCCTTTGGAAAATGATTCTAATAACTGCTTCCATTGTGGATCGTTTTTTACATCGACCCCTATTGCATGCTGATAACTTTTTTTACCAATAAACGCTGCCTTAGCTAAAAATATCTTAGCTTCATTAACGGAAGTAAATTCTTTTAGCTTAACTTCCTCATTAAAGAATTTAAGCAATTTCTTATCTTTTCTACGGAAATTTACTCGTGTTCTATGTTTATGTTTATCAATTACTTCACCTGTTTCGATATCTCTTAATTGATCAATCCATTCAATTCCTTCCCTGTAAATAGCTTTTTTATTTGAGTATAATCCTTTTGATACAACATCCCAAAAAGGATCAAGGGAAGAAAGATGATCTACTAGTAACAGATCAATTTGTTTGTTCTTAAGCAATGAATCCAGATATTCCGCTAATATATCATGAGATTCTTTGGCCCCATCAGTTATTAAACCGCCATTTTCTATATCTAAACATCTTAATGCCGGTGTTTTAATATTTAAGTATCCAAGCCAGCAAGGAACATTATATTTTAATCCAACCCCAACTAAAAGAGCAAGCGGTTTATTTCCTTTTTTAAATAAAACTATATGCGGACTTGTATTTTTATGGCGGGATTCAAAGACATGGAAAAAGAAATCCGGGTCGACATAAATATTTGTCTTTTTACTGCTTTGAAGTAGCCGGGTCCAATCATCTTTAAGCATTAAAGCTTCATCCAAAGTCTGAGCCGTAAAAACATCAATATGGTTCTCTGCCAAGGATTTAGGCTTAATTTCTTCCAAATTATTTGCGAGCACAAACATAAAAAAACCTCAATAAATTAGTCTAAAAGAAATCTCATGAGCCTCATTTAATTTATTTCAGTACAATTAAATTTATATATAACTAATTGTTTTCCAGTTTATCGACTAGAATTTCCGTTATGCGCTCTGCAGCTTTCCCATCCCACATATCAGGGATACGGCCTTGTTTCTTATTGCCTTCAAGTACTAAATTAGCAGCTAATTCGGCTTTAGTTAAATCTGTTCCCAGCAATTGATTTGTTCCAATCTCTACTGTTACTGGTCTTTCCGTAGAAGTTCTAAGCGTAATACACTGAACCCCGAGATAAGTAGACTCCTCTTGAATTCCACCGCTATCCGTTAATATAAGTTCAGCATTTTTAGTTAAAGATAGAAAATCAATATATCCAATCGGATCAGTTAATATTAAATTTTTATTTTCCTCATCTAACAATCCATACTCATTTAAATTCTTAAGAGTACGCGGGTGAATTGGGAATAGTACTTTTCGCTTTTCAGATACTCTGCTTAGCATATTTATTAACTTGGTCAACTGTTCTTTAGAATCTACATTACTTGGACGATGCAATGTAACCAAAACATATTTTTCCGGCTCTAAGCCAAATTTATTCAGCATAGCACCATTGGTTTTATTCAGATAGTATGCTAAGCTGTCAATCATTACATTCCCAACAAAAAACACTTTGGAATCAGGCACTCCTTCATGCTTAAGATTTTCCATACCGCTTTTTTCAGTAACAAATAAATAATCTGAAATACTATCAGTTAAAACTCTATTTATTTCTTCCGGCATCATTTTATCAAAACTTCTTAATCCTGCTTCCACATG
>CBEVZC010000087.1:0-12969 GCA_965554225.1 uncultured bacterium
TGACTTAACGACTAACTACTTTGGTTACATTTTATTTTGACCTAACACGAATAGAGAGGAAAATTTATGACATCGCTAAAAGATAAAACCGTTTTTATCACAGGAGCTTCTTCGGGAATAGGAAAAGCTTGTGCAGAAGATTTTGCCGAAGAAGGCGCTAATTTAATTCTGTGCGCACGCAGAAAAAAACTCATAGATAAATTAGCCGAAAAATTAAGAGAAAAAGTTAAAGTTCTTACCTTAAAATTAGATGTAACGAAAAATAATGAGGTACAAAATTCAATTAAATTTTTGCCTGAAGAATGGGAAGACATAGATATATTGGTCAATAACGCCGGCCTTGGTAGAGGATTAAATAAACTGTACGAAGACAATGTTGAAGGCTGGGAAGAAATGATAGATACAAACATCAAAGGACTTTTATATGTAACAAAGGCAATCGTACCGGGAATGGTTAGAAGAGAAAAAGGACATATAATTAATATCGGATCAATAGCCGGGCACGAAGCTTATCCGGGCGGTGGAGTTTATTGCGCCACAAAACATGCTGTAAATGCAATTACAAAATCCTTACGGATGGATATATTGGATAAGGGTATAAGAGTTTCGACCGTTGACCCGGGCATGGTAGAAACCAATTTTAGTAATATAAGATTTTATGGTGATGAAGAAAGAGCGAGAAATACTTACAAGGGATTAACTCCATTAACCGGAAAAGACATTGCTGAAGCAGTTGTATTTTGCGCTACCAGACCACCTCATGCTAATATTAACGAGATAATTATTATGCCCAGTGTTCAGGCGAATGCATTTGTAACATACAGAAAATAATAAATACGGGAAGCTTGTAAAGCGAATCTCACGATTCGCTTTACATTTTTATTTAAAAAGTCAAAATTCATAAAATTCTTATTATAGAAAATAACTTAAATCCCCGGCTCCTTCTCTTATGATTTCCGGTTTGTCACCGCTCAAATCAATTATACTGGAAGATTGCCCGCTTAATGCGCCATCGGCTAACATTAGATCAACCAGATGATCAAAAACGGTTCTTATTTCCACAGGATCAAAATAAATATCACCTTTTCTACTTGTAACGCTTGTGCTTATTATTGGGTGTCCCAATTCAGCAGCGAGTGTTCTTGCAATTTTATTATTAGGAACTCTAATACCCACAGTTTTTCTTTTTGTCCATATTTTTTTAGGTACATCTTTCGCTGCAGGTAAAACAAAAGTATACGGTCCGGGAATAAGTTTTTTCATAGCTTTATAAGCATAGTTAGACACTTTGGCGTAATGAGAAATGTCTTTTAAGTCGGAGCAGATAAAACTGAGCAATTTTGTATCTGCTTCATTTTTAATCATATAAATTCTTTCAATCGCTTCTTTATTATAGATATCACAACCTAAACCATAAACGGTATCTGTTGGATAAATTATTACTCCGCCTTGTTTCAATATATCTACAGCTTTATTGATATATCGTAATTGTGGCGTCTCGGGGTGTAATTTATAGTATTCCATTTCTTATCCCTCAAAAATTATTCGGATATTCTAAGATTATATTGCTATTATTATTTTTAATTTTAGAATTAAAATGCCTTGTAATTCTACAGAATAATAAATAAAGATAAAAGTAGTTTTTCAATAATCAATAAATATTTTGGTCATTTTGAAAAAATTATTCTTTCCTATTGTAATAGTATGAAATTTAAAAACATTCCGAAACAGGTTTTCTTATTAGGGCTAATTAGTTTTTTTACTGATTTTGCGAGTGAAATGCTCTATCCTGTTACTCCCCTGTTTCTCACCGTAACATTAGGTGCTTCAATGGCTGTAGTTGGTGTTATTGAAGGTGTGGCAGAAGTAACAGCAGGTTTATTAAAAGGTTATTTCGGTAATTTATCGGATAAACTTCAGAAACGTTCAATTTTTGTAGTATTAGGCTACGGTTTATCATCAATTGTAAAACCGTTACCGGGATTTTTTCCAAAAATATCAACTGTAGTTTTATCGCGTGTGACAGACAGAATTGGCAAGGGAGTTAGAACCGCTCCGCGCGATGCAATTTTAGCTGCTAATTCAAACGGAAATACCGGAGCTATTTTTGGCTTTCACAGAGCTATGGATACTTTAGGAGCTGTTGTAGGTCCTTTAACTGCAATAGCGCTGCTTCAATTAGCTCATTTTGAATACCGTAGTATATACTTATTTGCGATAATTCCTTCCATTTTTGCAATTGTAATTACCTTTATGATAAAGGATCCAAAAGCAAAAAAAAGCAATAATAATAAACTTTCCTACGCTCGCTTCTGGAATGCCGCCCCGAAAAAATATAAACAATTATTGTTCCTCGTAATAATTTTTTCACTAGTCAACAGTAGCGATGTATTTCTTATCTTAAAATCTAAAAATGTACTGGCCTCGGATTCGTTGTCAATAGGCGGGTATGTTTTCTATAACATAGTTTATGCTATTGCTTCTTACCCTATTGGAATTTTATCCGATAAACATGGAAAGAAAAATATTTTTGTAGCTGGAATTTTTATCTTTGCATTTGTTTATTTTGGCTTTTCATACAATACAAACTCTTTAATTGTTTGGTTGCTCTTTGCATTCTACGGAATTTATGCAGCTTCTAACGAAGGAGTAATTAAAGCTTGGGTTTCAGATTTAATCCCGCATGAAATGCTAGGTTCGGCAATAGGATTACTCACCATGTCTTCCAGCTTAGCAATGATGTTGGGATCAATGACTGCCGGAATATTATGGGATAGTTTCGGAAGTTCATTTCCTTTTCTTGTTTCAGGTATTGTAAGTACACTTATTGGAATTCTATTTTTACGACTTAAAAACTGATCTCTCACTGACCTATTCCGAACTATTTTCTAGTGTTATACTATACTCTCAGTTATTTCACAAATTGGATATTAGTCATAATTTTGAGCCATCCACATTATTGAGCAGGAGCCATGAATTCGCCTAATAAAATATATATTAAAATTTTGCATGATAATTTTGTGTTAAATAATTTTTAAAAGATTTTGCTATCTTAATTTGCTAAATATTATGGTTTTAAGATGGGAAAGAAAAAATTTGCAGTAGTAGCATTGAGTGGTGGAATGGATAGCTGTGTAACGGCTGCAATTGCTAATCAGGACTATGATCTTGCGCTATTGCATATCAATTACGGCCAAAAAACGGAGAACCGGGAACTTACTGCATTTCATGATATAGCCGAATTTTATAATGCAGAAAAAAAATTGGTTATAGAGTTTACACATTTTCAAAAAATAGGCGGATCTTCTTTAACAGATAAAAATATTGAGATTTCAAAAGCTGATCTGGAAAACAAAGAGATACCAACTTCTTATGTCCCTTTCAGAAACGCAAATATACTTTCTGCTTGTGTAAGCTGGGCCGAGGTAATAGATGCTGAAGCTATTTTTATTGGAGCCGTGTACGAAGATTCTTCAGGTTACCCCGATTGTCGTCCGGATTTCTTTTCAGCTTTTGAACAGGTGATAAATCTCGGCACAAAACCACAAACGCAAATAAAAATAGAAACTCCCATCATCTATATGAAAAAATCTGAAATCATACAAAAAGGATTGGAGTTAAATGCACCGTTAAACCTTACATGGTCTTGTTATAAGGATGAAGAAGAAGCATGCGGTGTTTGTGACAGCTGTGCACTGCGTTTACGAGCCTTTCAGGAACTTGGACTTGACGACCCAATTCCATATAAGAACAGACCTAATTACGCCAAGAAACAACAAGATAAATAGGAGTATAACTTTGGAAGATAAAAAGAAATTATTAGAGACGTTTGAAAATCAATACCCCGAAAGAGATTATTTAATAACTCATACTGCGCCGGAGTTTACATCGCTTTGCCCTAAAACCAGTCAGCCGGATTTTGCGACAATGATTTTAGAATATATCCCTGATAAATTATGCATTGAACTTAAATCATATAAAATTTATCTTAATTCGTATAGGAATGACGGCATCTTTTTCGAGAGTGTAACCAATAAAATTTTAGACGATTTGGTTGCTGTTTGCAAACCGAGATTCATGAGACTTACCGCTGAGTTTAATGTGCGAGGAGGAATAACTTCTGTTATTGAAGCCGAATACGAAGCTGAAGATGAATTCAATAATTTGAATTAATATCATTATGAAACTCCTATCCCAAATATCATTAGATTCTAACATTTTACTCAAATCAAAATTTTATGTCTCAGTGATGCACGAGTCCTCAACACTAAATCCGTATTTACAATTAGTTAAAATCAGAAAATTTTTATTATCGAAATACTTGGCAATGACTTCAGCCCATAAGCTAATTACAAACAATTTATGATAAAAAATAATATTTTAATTAGTTAATGGAGTTAAAAATGAAAAAGTTAAAAAAAAGAAGTTGGGCAGAGCCCTTTAAAATTAAGGTTGTTGAACCTATAAAAATGACAACGCATACACAACGTGCAAAAGCTATAAAAGATGCGGGCTATAACACATTTTTATTAAAGTCAGATGATGTATATATTGACCTGCTGACCGACAGCGGCACAAATGCAATGAGCGATAACCAATGGGCAGGAATGATGTTAGGTGATGAAGCTTATGCAGGCAGTAAGAATTTCTATCATCTTTGGGATAACGTAAAAAAATATTACGGCTTTCCGTATTTTGTCCCTACTCACCAAGGTAGAGCCGCAGAACATATGTTATCACAGATTATGATTAAACCCGGAGATTATATTCCTGGCAATATGTATTTCACCACCACAAAACTTCATCAAGAGTTAGCCGGCGGTACTTTTGTAGATGTTATAATTGATGAGGCACACAATGCTGAAAAAGAACATCCATTTAAAGGAAATATCGATATTCAGAAATTTAAAGACCTGATTAAAAAAGTAGGCGCTAAAAAAATTGCTTATGTAAGTATGGCTGGACCGGTAAATATGGCAGGCGGTCAACCTTTTTCTATGGCAAATCTTAAACAAGTAAAAAAAATAACTGATAAATACGGAATAAGGCTTTGGTTGGATGCAACTAGGATAACCGAAAATGCATATTTTATTAAGAAACGTGAACGCGGTTATAAGTCCAAATCTATTGGCGAAATAATTTTAGAAATTTGTTCCTACTTTGACGGAATTTGGGTAAGCGCAAAAAAAGATTTAATGGTGAACATCGGCGGATTTATTGCAACACGCAATAAAAAGATTTATGAAGCTGCCAGGAATATGGTTGTTGTTTACGAAGGTCTGCACACTTACGGAGGTTTAGCCGGAAGAGATATGGAAGCAATGGCAAGAGGTATTGAAGAGATGGTACTTTATGATAATATCCATGCAAGAGTCGGACAGGTTGAATATTGCGGTAAGCGTCTTGAAGAATTCAATATTCCTATGGTTAAGCCATTTGGCGGGCATGCGATTTTCCTTGACGCAAAAGAATTTTTACCGCATATTAAGCAGGAAGAATTTCCGGCTCAAACTCTTGCATCTGAAATTTATTTAGATTCAGGCGTAAGGGGAATGGAACGCGGTATTGTGTCTGCGGGAAGAGATAAAAAAACGGGGAAAAATCATCATCCTAAATTGGAATTAGTGCGATTAACTTTCCCTAGACGTGTTTATACGCAAGCACATATTGATGTAACGGTAGAATCTATTGTGGAAGTTTATCAAAACAGAAAATCTATAAAGGGATTAAAAATGGTTTACGAACCGGAATACTTACGATTTTTCCAAGGAAGATTTAAAAAACTATAATACAAATTAGTAAATTAATAAACCAAGTTTTTACGGAACTTGGTTTATTTTTATATAGTAAAAACACAAACAATTTTATTTATTGGAGTTTGTTCTGGAATTTACGGAATTAAAAAAGAAATTTGAAGAGGATAAGGAACAATTATTTAATAATCCTGAATTATTAAAGGATGGATTCAAGTTCTGTGTAAACTATAGCCTTCTTGTTGAAGAATACATTGTAAAGCTTGCTGCTGAAAAAAATTTTAGTTGTGTTTTAGTTTCTGCCGGAAGTTTTAGCCGAAGAGAATTATCCCCCTATTCAGATATTGATATTATGTTTATTTTCCCATCGGCAGAAGAAGAGCAGAGTGAATTAAAAAGATGCGTTACATTGATGTGGGATGCCGGGATAGAGGTATCGCATACCGTACGTGATTTTAACGATATCGAAAAATTTATCAATACTGACCTTCATACTTATACCCAATTCTTCGAGACAAGGTATTTAATCGGCGACGAAAATACTTACAATGAATGGAATAAGAAGTTAATTCGAATAATTGATAAAATGGATAAAGAGAAACTTCTCAATGATTTCCTGGAAGATATAAATAAAAGACATTTGAAGTATGGTGATTCTTCTAAAGTACTAGAACCTAATATTAAAAATACCGCTGGCGGATTAAGAGATTTTCATGCTTTAGAATGGATGTATGCAATAAAAAACAAACAAATTTTAACCAAGCAAAATGAAATAGTACAGACCGAAAATTTTCTGAGTCTACTAAGCGAAAACGGATTAGTGAACCAGAGAGGAAAACTCAGATTACTAAAAAGCTATAATCTTCTTTTAACTATTCGTAATAACCTCCACTTACTGAAAAAAAGAAAAGACGACAGATTGGAATTTGGAGCTCAGGAAAAACTTGCCGAAATTTTAGGTTACGGGGAAGGCGGGATATATAGATTTATGCATGATTACTTCGAGGCTTCTACTTCAATAAGTCGTTTTTCAAAAACTTTGATGAAACGGTTTAAAGAGGAAATAATACATCCTATATCAGACTATTTATCTATTGATCTTGATGATGATTTTTCACTTAAAGGAAGTGTTATTTTTATTAAAAAGAAAAAACTTCTTTCCCTTTCAGAAATAATGAGAGTATTCTACTACCGAGGTCTCCACGATGCCATCTTTGAACAAAATCTACGATCGTTAATAATAGAAAGTGTTTTAGATATAGAAGAACATGAAAATATGGAATTAACGTCTTCTGTATTTTTTAGAGAGATACTAAAACTACCAAAAAATGTAGGGAAAGTTCTTTCAACAATGAATGAATTCGGGGTTTTGGGAATTTACTTACCTGAGTTTAAAGAACTAATCGGATTTTTCCAACCCGGCGTTTACCATTGTTACACAGCGGATGAACACACTATTATTGCTATAAAAAATGTTGAAAAACTAAATGATCAAGACACCGCTCTGAGCTGGATTTATAAAAAAACTCCCCGAAAGGATATTCTATATCTGGCAATGCTTTTTCATGATATTGCAAAACCTATTAGTATTTCCGGGCATGAAATTTTGGGGGCGGAAATAGCAAATTCAATTGTTGAGAAACTCGGCTATGAATCTGATGTGAACGAAATGGTTCGGTTCCTGGTTAAAAATCATTTACTAATGGAGCAAGTTGCTTTTAGAAGAAATTTAAACGATCCGTCAACATTAAATGGTTTCGCCTCTATTTTCCAATCTTTAGATGCTTTGGATTTATTGTACCTAGTTACTTACGCAGACCTTTCCGCTGTTAGTCCGGCAATATGGACTGAGTGGAAAAGCGATTTACTGTATGAATTATATTCTAAAACAAAATCCATGCTGGAACAGCAACTGACTGCCGAAGAACTACTTTATGATGGCTCGCTTAATGCAATAAGTGAATCGGACAAATCTGTTAGCTCCTCTGTTAAAGAACATATAAAATTAATTGATGACCTCGGCTATTTAGTTCATTACTCTAAAGAAGAAATCAATAAACACGTGCAAGAAATTGAAAAAGGTTCCGAGATATCTGTGTTTTTCAAAGAAGAAACCGGTTTTACAAATATTAGTATCATTACAAAAGATTCTGAGTCATTGCTTTCTAAATTAACCGGAGCACTTTCTATTAACGATTTAAATATTCGTAATGCAAAAATATTTACTAGAAAAGACGGAATTATAATAGATAGTTTTAATGTTTCGGATTTTAGGACTGATGAAAAAATAGATCAAAACAGATACAAAAAAATAGAAGAAGATTTGCGAAATGTAATAAATGGTAGTTTGCAAGTAACAAAAGAATTCCGAAAAGTTAAGTCGAAATGGTGGCGAATTGAGCAAAAACTCTTCAAGCGAAAAGGAAGAGTAAAAATTAACTTTGAAGAGCATAGTAAGTATACCATTATCGATATATACTCTCCGGATAGACTCGGACTTTTATTTCAAATCACAAAGAAAATGTACGAACTTGGTTTAACTATTTATTACGCAAAAATTTCCACAAAAGCAGATGATATTATAGATTCCTTTTATGCATTAGATAGATTCGGGAATAAGATTTCAGAAAACGATTATGAACTGATTAGAATTGAACTAACCAATGCAATTGAACAAATGTTATGAATTTTATGAACAACTCAAACCCTATAGGTATTTTTGACAGCGGAGTTGGCGGACTGACCGTAGTAAAAAAGATAGTTTCATTATTACCTAACGAAAATATTATTTATTTCGGAGATACTGCAAGGGTTCCTTATGGAACAAAATCTAATGATACGGTGATAGAATACGCATTTCAAGATGCAAAATTTTTATTAAATAAAAATGTTAAAATTATTGTCGTTGCTTGTAACACTGCCTCTTCAATAGCGTTAAAAGCTTTACAAGATAAATTAAGCATTCCGGTAATAGGCATGATTGAACCGGGAACAAAATTAGCTTTGCAAAAAACCAAATCCGGTAGGATTGGAATAATTGGGACAAATGCAACGATAAATAATAAAGCATACTCAAAAGAATTGCTTAGATTAGATCCCAAATTAAAAGTTTACGAAAAAGCTTGTCCGCTTTTTGTTCCTCTTGCCGAAGAAGGATTGATAAATCATCCTGCAACAAGATTGATAGCCGAAGAATATTTAAGCGAACTGAAAGAAGATGATATAGACACTTTGGTTTTGGGCTGCACGCACTATCCTATTCTTGCCAAAGTTATTCAAAAAGTCATAGGTAATAAAGTTGAGTTAATTGATTCCGGTACTGCCGCATCATTTGTAGTTAAAGATTATTTAGAGGGACAAGGGTTATTAAACAAATCAAACAATATTGGTTTAAGTGAATTTTACGTTAGTGATTTACCAAAAAGATTTAAAGAAATAGCCGAACGGTTTTTAGGCAGGTCACTAGAACATGTACATAAAATTGATTTAGATATTATTTATAATCTTTAGTATTTATACTTCACTCTAAAAAATCGCTTATCTTAAATACTATACCCTGCTCTATCCCATCCCCTGGACAATCATTCCAAGAGTTTAATCTGGATATGATAAAATAAATTTAATAATAAAATCCTCAGTTAGTAAATCTCCGGAACAAATGTCTGGTCGGAAATTGGCGGACGAATATATCCCTTCTCTTTTTGCCTGGGAGGAAGTTTTATTGGTTCAGGCGTCAGATCTTCATAAGGAATAAGGCTTAGCAAATGATTTATTGTGTTTAATCTTGCTTTCTTTTTATTGTCTGCATTTACAACATACCAAGGAGCTTGCTTAATATCAGTATAAGCAAACATTTCATCCTTAGCTTTAGAATATTCGACCCACTTTTTCCTAGATTCTAAATCCATAGGACTTAATTTCCAACGTTTTGTCCTATCGTGAATTCGCGCTTGAAAACGTCTTTCCTGCTCTTCATCACTAACGGAGAAATAATATTTAATTAAAATAATCCCCGAGCGAACTAACATACGTTCAAATTCCGGGCAGGAGCGTAAAAATTCCTTATATTCTTGATCGGTACAAAATCCCATTACTTTTTCAACCCCGGCTCTGTTGTACCAGCTTCTATCAAATAAAACCATTTCTCCAGCAGCCGGTAGATGGGGTACATATCGCTGAAAATACCATTGAGTTTTTTCGCGCTCTGTGGGGGTACCTAACGCAACAACTCTACAAATTCTGGGATTTAAGCTTTGTGTAATTCTCTTTATCACACCACCCTTCCCGGCAGCATCTCTTCCTTCAAAAATAATTACAACCTTTAATCCCTCATGCTTTACCCACTCTTGTAGCTTCACCAATTCAACCTGAAGTTTGCTTAATTCTTTTTCATAAAACTCTTTTGTTAACTTATGCTTAGGATTTACACCTTGATTTTGGTTCTTAATACTTACATGATCATGTTTTTTATTCTCTTTTTGTTTTTTCTTAGGCAACCCTAACCTCTAATTATTATAAATCTATTTTATATTCGAATATTATTTACTCTACTTTAATACTAGGAACTTTTCTATTCTTATTTGTTCTAACCATTCTCGAGAATAAAGACAATGAAGGATCAAATAGGAATTTGAAAAAAAGTTTTGTCCAAGATTTATGATAAATTAAATTATTATAAAATTCAGGTGCCATTTCCCTTAATTTGGGAAGGTTATTCCATGGGATCGATTGTAAATCATGATGCTCATTATGATAACCCACATTCAAGGCAACAATATTTAACGGACCGTAATAATCGTAAGTTTCTTGAGGAGGGCTTGTAAGATAATGTTCTTGAATCCACCTTGCTCCAAGAGGATGTAACCCAATTGAAAACCAAAACGAAAAAGCTAAATATAAAAAGGAGGTCCAGCCGAAAAAATAAATTATTATAAAATCATAACTAAAGACCGCAATCCAATTAACAATAGTCCATGTGTTGAAAAATTGTATCCCTTTTAATCTCAAAGGACGAAGAGCTTGAAAAACCGGAAATAAAAGAAGCCAGAGAGCTTTTCCCAAAAAGGAGTTTCCAATCAATTTAGCTTCCCAGGTGCTGGCGAGATCAGCATCTAAATCATAATGCCCTTGAAACGAGTGATGTTTTAAGTGATAACTTCTAAAAGAAACCGAGCTGGGAACAATATTCGGAAGATCAGCTAAAATTCCTGACAAAATATTCGATGATTTTCTCTTGAAGATTAAATTATGTGAAGCTTCGTGAATTAGCACAAATAGAGTATGGTTAGCAAAAGCGCCCAAAAGATAAGCTGCAATTAAAGAGACCCACCAAGCTTGGTCTTTTAATAGAATAGCAATTACAGTTTGAGCGGAGACAATAGACAAAATAATTAAAAAACTATACGGATTATGTGTAATTAAGTTTCTTACTTCAGGATGCTTTTGTAATAATGCTTTTGTTCTCGCTTTGTGCGGTTCAATAGAATTAGAATAATAGAAATGCTTTTTGTCATGCATTTTACGTTCTCTTTATTGAATGAAATTCGTATTTATTTTTTTTAATGAACAAATAATTGAAAATTTATTAACATTTTAACTTACTGAAAAATAATTAGAAAAAACAAAGACAAAAACATAAAGAAACGATATTTTTAAAAATTTTTGAATCCTTTTACATAAAGAATTATCTAACACGTTCTAATGGTAAAATTTTTTGACTTTTTTCTTTGGAACTATTCTGTTTATTACTAGTTAAAAAATAACAAAATATGCTAAATTTACAATGAAATCACATTATTATATTGACAAAGGCATGAGTATTCATTATATTATATGGATTATGAATTTTTATACTCTAAACCTCAACATTAGTCCATTCACTTACTTTTTAATTTTAAATTAAGGAGCTTACAGCTTGAAAATTACAAAACAAATAACAAATCGTGAAAGCCAATCATTAGACAAATACTTCCAGGAAATCGGTAAAGTCGATTTAATAACGCCTGAAGAAGAAATAGAATTGGCAAAACGTATAAGAAAGGGCGAAAAATTCGCACTGGATAAATTAACAAAAGCAAACTTAAGATTTGTAGTAAGCGTTGCCAAACAATATCAACATCAAGGTTTACCTTTAAGCGATCTTATTAATGAAGGGAATTTAGGGCTCATAAAAGCAGCCAAAAAATTCGATGAAACAAGAGGATTTAAATTTATATCTTATGCGGTATGGTGGATTAGACAATCAATAATGCAGGCAATTGCCGATCAATCAAGAATGGTTCGTTTACCTTTGAACCGTGTTGGTGAACTTTCTAAAATCTCTAAAGTTGCAAGCGCTCTCGAACAAGAACTAGAAAGGAAACCAAATACTGAAGAAATTGCAAAACAACTTGAGATGAGCGAAGATGATGTTGCTTATACTTTGCGTCACTCCGGGAGACAAGTTTCGGTTGACGCCCCATTTTCTCAAAGCGAAGACAGTAAAAGCAGTTTGTTAGATGTAATGCCTAATAATGAACAAGCTGCCCCTGATACAAGTCTGATGGGCGAATCCTTACGTGCAGAAATTGAAAGCGTTCTCTCTACTCTTTCGGATAAAGAAGCTACTGTGATTAAATTATATTTTGGATTTAATACCGAATATACTGCTACTCTTGAAGAAATTGGTGAGATTTTAAGTCTAACCAGAGAAAGAGTTAGACAAATTAAAGAACAAGCATTAAGAAAATTACGACATGCTTCAAGAAGCAAAAGATTAAAAGTCTATCTCGGTTAATTTTCTTTTTGATATACAAAATTCAATGCGGCTGTGGTAATTCCAGCCGCATTTTTATTTTTAAACAGATTAGTTGTTTAAGGAATCAATTTTTGCATTAAGACTATCTTTCTTAGCCTTCAATTTTTCAATCTCACTTTTTAATTTCTTAGATTCTTTTTCTTTCATCTCTTTATCTGATTGTAACTTAGAATACTCTTTGTCCATTTTACCATGTTTTACATCATCTTGGTTATTTCCACAGCTAAATAAAAAAGACAAAACAATCACACTTAAAATCACTTTTATTAAATTCATAAATTCCCTTTAACATTTTTAATCTTTCACTCAAATATAATAAATATTTAATCTTAACTAATACTAATTAAACTACGGAATTAAGTAAAAGGTGTATATTCATAGCTAGTTGAAATTGAATAAAAAAAAGAGAGACTCCAAAGA
>CBEVZC010000088.1:0-12786 GCA_965554225.1 uncultured bacterium
TATCAATATTATGCGTGCGAACAACTACGGCTCCGTTTTCAACTGCTTTTGTTTCAGCCACTATTGTAACATTTTCTCTTTCATCAATCGTTAAGTTTAATGCTTTTCCTAAAAATGATTTCTTGGAAAGCCCGATTAAAATCGGTAATCCAATTCCTTTTAGTTCATCAAGTCTATTTAATATCTCATAATTATCGTATACCCTTTTCCCAAAACCAATTCCGGGATCAATCAATACAGTTTTAACTCCGGCTTGTAAAGCGACTGTACTCTGTGTTTTGAGGAACTCATAAACATCATGGACAACGTCTTCGTAAATTGGATTATCCTGCATATTCTGCGGATTCCCTTTAATGTGCATAACTACTAAAGCAGCATTATATTTAACTACTGTTGCTAACATCTCGAGATCGAAGGTTAAACCGCTAATATCGTTTACAATAAGCGCTCCTTCTCTTAGTGCACTCTCTGCAACTTCACTTTTAGTTGTATCGATAGAAATAACAGCATTAGGTCTGCTTTTTAATATTCCTTGAATAATAGGAATAATTCTATTAATTTCATCCGTATTCAAAACCTTGCCGGCTCCCGGTCTCGTAGATTCACCACCAATATCAATTATATCGACTCCTTTATCGAACATTTCTATCCCTCTAGCAATTGCTTTTTCCGGTGATAAATATTTTCCAGCGTCGGAAAATGAATCGGGAGTTGTATTAATAATTCCCATCACATAAGAGTTTTCATTGAAGAATTGTTTATTTCCAATTTTGAACGAACCGAAATGATAATCAGTATAATTAAGGAGTGCTAAACGAAGCTCTTCAAATAACGAATTATTCTTTTTATAACTTAGCCCCAGAAAAAATTTATTCAAACTAAAAATAGTACCAACCAAGCACACCAAATCTTTATTATGAAACTTAGTTTTTACGAGAGCAACATTTTCCGATTCGTATTCAATGAGATTAGAGTTGAGAATTTTATAGTCTAAATCTGTTAGCTCCGTCATTTCTAAACCAAATAATTCCGAAGTATGGAATAACGAGTTAGCTAAAGATTCAAGCTCCGGCTGAAATTTATCATAATTTAATTTATGTGCAAAATTTATTGGTTTAACTGTCAAAATTTTTACCAGCTGAATATTAAAGTAAAATAAGCTTTAAACTTTCTTTTTGAATTATTTTATAAATTTAAGAAATATACTTCAATTTTGTTATTGTGAATATAAAAAAATGCAGTCTTATTATTCGGGTTTTACCGGGCATCAAGCAGCGCAATTTGCAGATAAAAAATATGCAGTATAATTTTACACCGTACCGGCAACTTTCCGGTTTGTTAGCTGTATTGCCGACGGGTCCGAAGAATATTCACATATTATAAGGTAATTAGGTTTTTAAGCTCGGTAGCGGCAGCCGTGATATTATCGGCTTTGAAAATTGATGAACCGGCAACAAAGATATCACATCCGGCATCAGAAACTTCCTTAATAGTTTTTGAGTTTATTCCCCCGTCAACTTCAATTGCAAAATTCAGATTCAATTCTATTTTTAATTTTTTTAATTTTTTTATTTTGTTAATTGACGAATGAATAAAAGTTTGACCGCCGAATCCGGGATTTACAGACATAATTAAAACTAAATCAACAATATCTAAAACTTCGGATAATGTTTCAACAGGGGTTGCCGGATTTATAGCAACACCGGCTTTTGCTCCCAATTTTTTTATATTATTCAATGTTCTATTTAGATGAACAACTTCTTCTTGATGCACGGTAATATAATCAGCGCCGGCTTCAATAAATTCCGGGATAAGGGAATCCGGATTCTTTATCATTAAATGAACATCCAAAGGAAGGGTTGTAACTTTATTGATTGAACCTACAACCAGCGGACCGAAAGTTAAATTGGGAACAAACTGCCCGTCCATAATATCACAGTGGATTAAATCGGCTCCGGCCATTTCCACATATCTTAATTGTCCTGAAAGATTTGAGAAATCTGCTGAAAGTATGGAAGGAGCTAATAATTTAAACATATTGTTCCCTTTTATTTAGAACTCTTAGTAACAAATATATCAATACTTTCACCAATATCTACTAACTTACCTTTGCTTGGATATTGAGCTATAATGGTGTTCGGTAGTAAATTAAGAGATTTCTGATAACTGACTTTGCCCAGATATAAAGAATTATCCCGCAATATTTTCTTTACTTCACTCAGAGATTTTCCTATTAAATCTGGTACCCTTATTTTTCCTACACTTGGCCCAATACTAACTTCAAGATTTATCTTTGTACCTTTAGATATATTTTTACCAGGTTTTGGATCTTGATCAACGATGGTATTAGCAGGGAATTCTGTTCGAACTTCAGATATTTTACCCAACTTTAGCCCTAAAGATTCAATAGTAATTTTTGCATCCCTTAATGTTTTACCCATAAAGCCTGGTGCTTTAATTAAAGGATCACCACCGCTTATTGCCAAATAAATTCTTCGGTTAATTTTAACAGGAACATTTTTATGAGGTTTTTGGAAAATCACATAGTCCTTCGGAAACTGATGACTGTAACGAGGTCCCTTTAACACAGGCGCTAAACCTAAACTGTCTAAAACCTTCACTGCCCTGTCTTTTTTCATTCCAACTAAATCCGGGACGGTAACTATTGGTCGATCAACTACGCGGGGCATAATTACTTTATCTAACAATAATAAGACACCTGCAAAAACTACTATAAGTACAACTAATGCAATTACTAATTTTTTGAATATTTTTTTCATAGTTTTAAATATAGCAAGAGGTAGACAGATTGACAAATCAATATTATCGTGAATATTAGAATTTTTTATTACTCAACTTTTATGTATTTTACACACTTTCTTATTTCTACTTGGAAGTTAATATAAATGTTCATTTTTTAAATTTACGGAGATACTATGTTAAAAAATCATCCGAAAGGTTTATATGTATTATTTTTTACAGAAATGTGGGAACGTTTTGGATTCTACACAATGCTCTCAATCTTTGTTCTTTATCTAAGTGAGAACTTTCATTGGAATACCGCACAAGTAACAAATGTATATGGAATATTTTTAGCAGCTGTATATTTTACTCCAATTGTAGGCGGTTGGATTGCCGATAATTTTTGGGGTTACAGCAAAACAATAATTACCGGGGCATTAGTAATTGCTGTCGGTTATTTCTTAATGGCAATCCCAACCAAAAGTCCTACTTTTTTATATCTTGCTTTAGGTATTGTTGCTGTTGGAAATGGTCTTTTCAAAGCAAATATTTCTGTACTTGTAGGGAATTTATATTCGCATAAAAGCGGATCAATGAAGGATGCCGGGTTTAATATTTTTTATATGGGAATAAATATCGGTGCATTCTATGCACCTCAAGCTGCAAAAGGAATTAAAGATTTTTTAATAAACAATTATCATGTAACCCTGTCCGAAGGATATAATGCAGCCTTTGCAGTGGCGGCTGTTGGAATGCTGTTCTCGATAGTTATTTTCACTGTCTTTCGCAAATATTATAAAAAAGCAGATTATACCTCAAAGGACAAACCAGATCATGAAAATGATATTGTACTAACTCCGAAACAAGAAAAGGAAAGAGTAATTGCGCTGTTTACGGTTTTTGCAATAGTGATATTTTTCTGGATGTCTTTTATGCAAAATGGAGCAGCATTAACTTTGTTTGCTAAAAATTATACATCAAGTATCGTCAGTAACATTACGTATGTATTTTTCGATATTGTCGGACTTCATGCTGTTCTTTTTATTCTTCTCGGCGGTGGAATATTTTTCGGCAAAAATAATTCTTCTAGAACAAAACTAATTTCCGGTGGATTTTTCTTAGCGGGTGTTATATTATTAATTTACAAAATTAATGGTTTCCCAAGCAATAATTCTATAGCCCCCGAACAGTTCCAATCTTTTAATCCGATGTTTATAGTTCTACTAACTCCCATAATTGTTGGCTTCTTCGGATATCTAAACAAAAGAGGTAAAGAGCCTTCGTCACCGGGTAAAATTGGAATTGGGATGGTAATATCAGCCATTGCATTTGTAATTATGGTACTTGCATCACTTGGATTAAGTTCTGTCCATAGTTTGAACGGTGGAGTTTCGTCAGCTACGGTTTCTCCGTTTTGGTTAATTTCAACATATTTTACTTTGACAATATCTGAATTATTCTTAAGTCCAATGGGACTGTCATTCGTTTCAAAAGTAGCACCACCAAAAATGAAAGGTTTGATGATGGGCGGATGGTTTGCTTCTACGGCAATCGGTAATTACCTTTCAGGATTTATCGGAAGATTTTATCAGAACTGGGAACTATGGCAATTCTTCCTGTTCTTAGTAGTTGCTTCTTTAGTATCTGCAAGTTTAATATTAATCTTTCTAAAAAGACTTAAAAGAGCTACAGAGTAAAACTTAATTTATATTTTTCTTAAAAGGACAGCATAACGGCTGTCCTTTTTTTATAAATTATACCATAAATTGATTTACTCATGAATTCTCAATTAAACTTTTTGAAGAAATTTTTCTTTTAAGTGGTATGTGATTAAAAAGAATGTTAATTTTTATTTTTTTATAAAAGTAAATTACCTTTTCGATTTAACAAGCAGTTTTAATCAACACATATAGGAGAAACTATGTTTAAAGACCATCCTAAGGGATTAGCAGTACTTTTTTTTACTGAAATGTGGGAACGGTTCGGATTTTACACAATGCTGGCAATCTTCGTTCTTTATCTCCAAGAAAACTATCATTGGGGTACAACCGAAGTAACAAGCATATACGGTATATTTCTGGCTGCCGTATATTTTACTCCAATTTTAGGCGGTTGGATAGCAGATAATTTTTTAGGATACGGTAAAACTATTACTATCGGCGCAGTGGTAATGGCAATTGGTTATGCATTGATGGCTATTCCAACTCACTCACCTATTCAATTATACTTGGCATTAACGGTGGTTGTAATTGGTAATGGTTTGTTTAAGGCTAATATTTCGGTGTTGGTCGGGAACTTATATTCTCATAAAAGCGGTTCTGTTAAAGATGCTGGATACAACATATTTTATATGGGTATAAATATCGGAGCTTTTTATGCTCCACAAGCAGCTTCGGGAATTAAAAATTTTATGATAACTAATTTCGGCACTACTTTAGCCGAAGGATACAATGCCGGTTTTGCTATTGCGGCAATAGGTATGATAGTATCGTTTTCAATTTTTACTGCATTTAAAAAATATTATAAAGATGCAGATTATCAATCTAAAAACGTTACAAACACAGATAAGGATTTACATCTTTCCAAAGAACAGGAAAGAGAAAGAATTGGAGCACTGCTAACAATTTTTGCGATCGTTATTTTCTTTTGGATGGCTTTTCATCAGAACGGATCAGCGCTAACTTTATTTGCGAGAGATTATACAAACCATATGGTGAGCAAAATAACATATATTTTATTCGACTTTTTTGGAATTCACGGAATACTTGCAGTGTTGTTAGGGACAGGTTTTCTCTTGTCTAAAAAAACTTCATCAAAAGCAAAAGCTTATGCCGGTTTTGCAGTTATCGCTGGTATTGCAATTTTAATTTATAAGCTGTCAACATTAGGAAATACAAATGAAATTGCACCGGAACAATTCGCCTACTTCAACCCGATGTTTATCGTTCTAATGACACCAATTATTGTTGGTTTTTTCAAATATTTAAATAAAAAAGGGAAAGAGCCGTCGTCTCCTGCTAAAATCGGCTTAGGGATGTTATATACTGCATTAGCGTTCTTTGTAATGGTAATCGCTTCTCAATCATTACCGGCTTCGCACACATTAAACGGATCAGCTTCATCTATCACCGTTTCGCCATATTGGCTGATATCATCTTATTTCATTGTAACAATAGGCGAACTGCATTTAAGTCCGATGGGTTTATCATTTGTATCTAAAGTTGCTCCACCTAAAATAAAAGGTTTAATGATGGGTCTTTGGTTTGGAGCTACAGCAGTTGGCAATTACCTTTCAGGATTTGTCGGAAGGTTTTATCAGAATTGGGAACTATGGCAATTTTTCGCACTGCTAGTAACAACTTCATTAATTTCTGCAGGATTAATTTTGATATTCTTAAAAAGATTAAAACATGCCACAAGATAAAAACTTCTAAAAATTTGAGGATAGTGGTCCCCCACTATCCTTCTAATTATTATTATGTAGTTGTAATACATCAAAATTTTAATAATATGATATTAAATATATCATATTATTATGTAAATTGATCAATTTGGAAATGATATTATTTTAAAATATTTTAGAGCACCTAAAATTAAATAACGAGGATCAATATGGACAGACCTATTTGTATTTTTGAAGATTCCGGGTTTAAAAACTTTCAACCTTTGACTTACACACGACCTATTTACGATTTACGCTGCGGGATTATTACACTAAAAGAAAAAATATTAAACTACTTGAAACCATCAAGTGTTATTCTGTTAACCAGAGAATATTTAGAAGATGACCAAAAGACTAAGAATCCCGGCCAGAATATAAATAAATTCCCAACAGAATTAGACAATTGTACTTTTATAAACGGAAGGCTTCTAATTGATAGTGATTTAGCAGATAAAATTATCGCTTTAGAAACTAATCAAATATTAGTATCTAAAAATGAAATAGTAGGCGCCAATCTCGATAAATTTCTGATAGATCAAATCGCGAGTAGTACTAATAAGATCGAGAAACTTTTAAATTCATCTGCCTTATCTAAAAAAGAGACTAATGCTAAATTAGTACAGTATACTTGGGAACTTGTTAACAATAATGGAAATGAAATTAGGAAAGATTACGATTTCCTTGTAAACAATAAAACAGAAAAGCTAAATGGAAAAATTTACGACGGGACAACATTTGTAAATGAAGATAATATTTTTATCGGCGAGAACAGCAAAATAAAACCAGGAGTAATACTGGATGCTGAGGAAGGTCCTATTTATATTGGTAAAGATGTAACTATATTTCCCAATGCTGTAATTGAAGGACCATGTTATATAGGTGATGGTTCTAAAATAAAAGTGGGTGCAAAAATTTATGAGAATACCAGTATCGGTCCCGTTTGTAAAGTAGGAGGTGAAGTAGAAGAATCGATTATTCATTCATACTCCAATAAACAGCACGATGGATTTCTGGGACATGCATACTTAGGATCATGGGTTAACCTTGGAGCAGATACAAACAACAGCGACTTAAAAAACAATTATGGTAATGTAAAAGTATTTATTAACGATGAACAAGTTGATACAGGTTCTACATTCGTCGGACTTACAATGGGAGACCATTCAAAGTGCGGAATAAATACTATGTTCAATACAGGCACTGTTGTAGGTGTTTCCTGTAATATTTACGGCGGTAATTTCCCGCCTAAATATATCCCCTCTTTTTCATGGGGTGGCAGCGAAGGTTTTACAACTTTCAAATTAGATAAGAGTATGGCAGTTGCTAAGAAAGTAATGGCTAGGAGAGATGTTCAATTTAATGAATCAAATGAAAATATATTTAAAACTGTATTCAAATTAACTAAAGCAGAACGGGATAAAAGAGAAATGCCCGACTAACAATTAGGGGGAAATTATGCGTGTTATTATTCAACCAAATTATGATAAGCTTTCTAAATGGGCTGCAAACTATGTAACAATGAGAATTAAAAAATTTAAACCGACAGCTAAAAAACCTTTCGTTCTGGGCTTGCCGACCGGTTCCTCACCAATTGGTATGTACAAAGAGCTTGTAAAATTAAATAGGAAAAAAGTTGTTTCGTTTAAAAATATTGTAACATTTAATATGGATGAATACGTAGGTATCCCTGAAAATCATCCTGAAAGCTACCATTCGTTTATGTGGAACAATTTCTTTAAGCATATTGATATATTAAAGAAAAATGTCAATATCCTAAACGGTAACGCTAAGGATTTATACAAAGAATGTGAAAATTACGAGAAGAAAATTGCCAAATACGGCGGTATTCATTTATTCGTTGGGGGAATTGGTCCCGACGGACATATTGCATTTAACGAACCGGGATCTTCGCTTGGTTCTAGAACAAGAGTTAAAACATTAACCAAAGATACAATTATTGCAAACTCACGTTTCTTTGATAATGATTTAAGCAAAGTACCGAAAACAGCTCTTACGGTTGGCGTTAAAACCGTACTCGACTCACAGCGTGTTATGATTTTGATTTCAGGTCACAATAAAGCACGGGCATTACACGAAGTTGTAGAGGAAGGAGTAAATCACATGTGGACGGTTAGTGCTTTACAGCTCCATCCTAAAGGTCTTATTGTTTGCGATGATGATTCAACTTACGAATTGAAAGTAGGGACAGTAGAATACTTCAAGGATATTGAATCTAAAAATTTGGATCCGAATTCACTTCTTAAATAGTATTTCAGAGGGACCTTTACGGGTTCCTCTCTTCTCTTTTTTGTATATTTAACAAGCACTTAAACTTACATTGAGTAATGTATAATAACTATTTTTACTTAAAAAGATCCGCAAAAGAATTAAACAACCTTTTACATAATAGCATTGTTCTGGATATTTATACTCAGGAGAAAAACAAGCTAAATCTTCATATACCTTCCGGAGAATACCCCGATAGACATTTAATTATATCTACCAACCCGCAGTCGGCATATTTACTTTTGAAACGGGAGCACCATAAAGCTAGAAAAAACACCATCAATTTCCTTAATAACTTATTACCGGATAAACTTTTGGGATTTGAAATTGCGGCACGTGATAGAATAATTAAAATAATCTTTGAAAAATTCTTATTAGTATTTATTGTACGCGGGCCAAAGACCAATATCTTGTTTAAATTCAATTCGGATAAAATTCAATCTTTTAAGAAAATAAATAATCGGGACGAGTTAATAAATGAATTTGCTCAGCTGGATTTTATTAATCCGTCGGAACCATATCAACTTGAAAAATCTTTTGATGATGATTGCGAATTAAAAGACATTCGAAAAGCTTATCCGAATATTTCTAAAGATATTTACGAGAATGCAAAAATATTACTATTAACCGGACAAAATTCATCATTAATAGATGCTTTTGAAAATACATTTAATAAAATTCTAAATGGTTCAATAACAATAGGATTTGATAAAAACAAAAAAAAGGTTAGACTAATTCCAAGTGTATTCCTGGATACTAAAAATTTAATTTATAATTCGAGTGCTAAAAGTTTCAATGAAGCATTGCAAAATTATTTATCTTTGCATTTCAGACTATTCAATAAAATTGAACTAAAAAAAGAAATTGAAAAGTTCTTGACAAAGGATTTGGAAAGAATTGCTTATAAATTAAATAACTTGAAAAACAGAATAGAGAGTGGATCAAAAGAAACGGAATATAATAAAATAGGAGGATTGCTTTTATCGAACAGAGCAGAGCTGCACAAAGGGATGGAGCAAGTTTCTTTAACAGATTATTCATCGGGCAATACTCTTAAAATAAAACTCGACCATAAAAAATCCGTTCAAAGTAATATTGATAACTACTTTGAGAAATCCCGTGACGAAAGAATTAACTACCTTAAATCAATTGAACTATTTGATAATACACAAAAAAGATATGACTATTTATTATCCGTATCTAATAAATTAAAAAACTTAGATGATATTGATGAATTAAAAAAGATCAAAAAAGAATTAAAAATTACAGCTTCAGCCAAAATGCCAAATGACGAGAATAAACATAGATTCAGACATTTTTTACTAGACAGCAAATATCATGTTTTTGTAGGCAGAGACAGCAAAGAGAATGATTATTTATCAATTAAATTTGCTAAACAAAACGACTATTGGTTTCACGCACGGGGTCTTCCCGGATCACATGTTATTTTAAGGCTAGACAATCCTAAAGAACCGGCACCAAAAAATATTCTAAAAAATGCCGCTTCAATTGCTGCGTTTTATAGTAAAGGTAAAACAGCCGGACTAACTCCGGTTTCATATACCTTTGCAAAATTTGTGCACAAGAAAAAAGGAATGGAGCCCGGTAAAGTGCTTATCTCAAAAGAAAAAGTTTTATTGGTAAAGCCGGAAATACCTAAAAATTGTGAGCAATTGTATGAATAATGAATTAGCTAATAAAACTAAAGTTTTGTTTGCTCAAGGTGATGTTGAAATTTCTAGAGCAGAAAAATTTATAAAAGATAATTTTGACGGGAAAGTTAGGACATGCTCCCGCCGTGCTGCCGGATTTTATATTGACGGATTGCTGAACATAAAACCCGGCAAGTCGTACGGCAGAAGTTTTATGACTCATCTTAAAGCGCTTAGTTTGGACAATTCTATTCCCGATGATATTAAAAAATCAGCGGAAATTTTAATTGAAAGAATTTCCGTTAGAGAAATTAGCGGAATTATCGCTCTTGAAAATGCAAAAAATATTATAAATTACTGTAAAGATGAATTCAAGGTTTATTTGGAAGATAAATAATCTAAGGTTCGCAGTTGATTTACAAAAGTATTAAATTTCAATGCAAATTAGGATTAACTTGATCATCAAGAATTTTCATAATATTTAATAGAATGTCAAAGATTAGAATAATAATATTACTACTGGTTGCTGTTGCTATGGGAATAATTTATAATCTCTTTTCTGTTAATAGAATTGACTTCTTCCCTTCCCGAGCCGGTGTTTTGTCAGAACAATATAGAACTGAAAATAAGCAGGATTCGGGGAAATGGTCTTATAATCCTGACAAAATTGCGTGGCATCCCGTTCGCACTGATCAAGCTTACTATGTTTACAAACATAATCTTGCTAAGTTTATCGATCCAAGAGATGAATGGGATTTTAAAGATATGCATATTAAAAATGCTATCAATATTCCTTTGTATAAATTTTCAATGATTAAAAATATTGTTTTATCAAGTTTGAAGAAAAAAGATTTGATAATTGTTTATTGTGAAGACAATACATGCGACGACGGGAAAAATTTATGCGACAGTTTAGTAAAGTATAAATTCAAGAATGTTTTTCTATACAAAGGCGGTTTGGACGAATGGACTTTTGCCGATTATCCCGTTGAACTAAAAAATAAATAAATTTGATGAAAAGCTTATTACAAAATAAAAATGTTATTACGATTTCAAGAATTCTCTTTGCTGCAGTATTTTTATTTTCGGCAATTCTTAAAATATATGATCCCGTTTCATTCTTAAAAACTGTGAACAATTATAACTTGCTCCCTCTAACTTATGTAAACTTGTTTGTAATAATTATTCCGTGGATAGAATTTGTTTCAGGTTTATTACTTTTATTCAACTTTTACCCTAAAGAAAATTCAGTAATCCTTTTAAGTTTACTCTTCATTTTTACAGTTGCTGTCCTCACTGCAATTTCGAGAGGGATTGATATAAATTGCGGATGCTTTGGTAGCGTTTTTCTGCAAGGAACTAATTGGCTGAAAATATTTGAAAATGTGATTTTGTTTTTAATCGGGTACCATACTTTTTATAATGCTCCTGTTTATGCTAAGAATAAAACGAAAAATAATCGATGAGAATTGATAAAGATTCCGTTAAAAAAATACTTGTAATAAAATTAAGAGGAATCGGAGATGTAGTTTTATCTACTATTGTTTTAGATAGCTTGAAAACTAATTTCCCCAATGCGAAAATTGATTATTTGACAGAAAAAGCAAGCTTTCCCGTTCTAAAAGACCTTCCTCAAATTAATGAAATTATTGAATTCAACAGGAAAAATACAATTAAGAGACTTAAGCTTTTCCCAAAAATACGAGCAAATAAATATAATTTAGTATTGGATTTGTTTTCTAACCCGGCAACAGCACAATTAGCATTTTTTAGCGGAGCACGTTACCGTATAGGTTTCCCTTATCGCGGTAGAAGGTATGCTTATAACCTTTTCGGACCATCTGAAAGAGGAAAATTTCATGCCGGACTGCTTCATCTTGAAGTATTAAAGAGAATTGGACTCAAAATTTCGTCACATAAGCTATATTTTAATTTAGATAAATCGGCTTATCTCTTTACTAATAAATACATTAGCTCAGTTAATCTAGAGAATAATTTAGTAGTTGGACTAATTCCGTCGGGTGGATGGAGTTCAAAGCGCTGTGAACCTAAGAAATTTGCTGAAATAGGTGATGAAATATCAGAAAAATTCGATGCGAAAATAATAATTTTGTGGGGACCCGGTGATTTGAATGATGCTGAGGAAATTAAAGCCCTTATGAGACACCAAGCACTCCTTGCTCCAAAGACTTCTTTAAGTGAAATGGGAGCACTGATTTCAAACTGCTCTTTAATAGTTGCAAATGATAGCGGTCCTATGCATATAGCAACTGCTCTGAATGTTCCGGTTCTTAGTTTACATGGACCAACAGACCCAAAACTTCAAGGTCCGCTTGGAGAAAAGCATGAATGGATTCGATTGGAAGAATTGGACTGTATTGGGTGTAATTTATTAGAGTGTCCTAAAAAGCATGAATGTTTTACCGAACTGACAATTGATAGAATAATGCCTAAAATTGATATATTGATTAAGAAAAATAATCTTTTGGCAAATGAAAAAAATTGAAACTTTTACTAAATCAATTTTACTTAACATTTTATTGATGTTAAGACACCCTTATCGTACCAATGAAAATATTAGTACTGACCAAAAATTTAAGATTTTGGTGATACGTCTTAACCGAATTGGTGACGCTTTAGTTACAACTCCTCTTATTTCTTATC
>CBEVZC010000089.1:0-12738 GCA_965554225.1 uncultured bacterium
CAGCATACCAATCCGGAAATATTAGTTTTTGAATCATTTTTAATGTTTCTTCAATTATATTCATGTAATTATTACCTGTTGCTTTTCTGCTTTGTAAATTATTTTTACAGTTCTTTTTTATTTCTCTTAGTCATCTCTATGAGATACCGGTATTCTCCTACGTCGAAACCGGTATGACAAATACTCTCTTTTCTTATAATTGTACTGTCATGGCGGACATGGTCCGGCATCTCCAATTCTGAGATTCCGGTCTGACTGCGTCAACCGGAATGACAGTCCAAATTTGTCATAGATTAATCCTTTAAAGAACATTATTTCATTTATTTCTACAGCTCAACTTTATTTTGTAAAAGCCGAAGCCGCCTTACTAAAGCGGCGTTAGCAGATTCAACTTGAAATTTAACTGAGCCATCTTCGGCGAAACAAATTTTGAGTTTAGTGACGCAGCTAACAGCATTCTGAAATATGATTAACTAATGGACCCAACCCCAACGTGAATTAGGAAGATAAATATTACCTGACTTAGTAGTATCGGGAATCGGAGCGCTGTACCAGTTAGAGCCGGTTGCCTTTTGCGGTGCAAGTTTAATTGATTGGGTAGTCTTTGCATTTTGATCAAAAGTTGGCTGTACTATTGAATTACTATCTTGGCAGCCGAAAGTAAATAATGCTGCAACTACTAGTGTGAAAAATAATTTCTTCATTTTACTTCTCCTTTTGTTTTGTGATTTTGTGCTTTTTGTTGGTTGTTTATGCAATCTAAATGCCAAAAGGTTAAAGTGAGTTTATAAGACAAAAACGAGGTTGATTGTTTGTTGAGATGTAGAAATTACTTATCGCAGATGGTAATTGTAATTTTATTTTACACTAACTTTTGTTGTTTTTAATCTTGTTCTTACTCTTCTTTCTTTTATGAGATTCCCCATAGGGGTAAACCGGCCTTCCGCTCCGCTACAGCCGGAATGACTGATCTTTAATGTCATGCCGGTTTAATCCTTCACAAAGTCCTTCACTTTTGTCATGCCGGTTCCGGCATCTCTTAACTAAAATTGTTCAAGTTTTATTATCCGGATATATCTTAATCCGTGTATTTTATGAGATTCCGAGTTTAGCTTGGAATGATGGATTTATGTTCATGATTAGGAGATTGTATTCTAGTCTTGTTTTCAATAATTAAATCTTTATGAACTAAGCATTCTGCGAATAACATTATAACCAGCTAACCTGTTAATCTGCAAACATGCTAACTTGCTAACCTGTTAACCTGCAAACCTGCTAACTTGTTAACCTGCTAACTTGCTAGCCTGCTAACTTGTTAACCTGGTAACTTGCAAACCTGCTAACTTGTTAACTTGGTAACTTGCAAACCTGCTAACTTGTTAACTTGCTAATCTTAAAAATTTGTATTAGTCTTATTTTATCTTGATTCAGAATTCTAAACTTTGATTTCATCCAATCATTTGTGTTTAACATCGTTGCGTCTGTTATGGATTTCTTTATATTTCAGTATGTAAAAAAATATTTTAATTTTATTGCGTAAAGGAAATGAAGATAAACAAGTTGAAAACAACGGTCATGATTATGCTGTTTCTTACAGGCTTCGCCTTCCTGCAGAGTTGTGTTAAGTCGACCGAAAGCAAAAGAGTGGAAGTAAAGAAAGCAAGGATTAATAAAAAGATTGTTAAAACAGAAAGGTATGGTTTTATAAATAGCATTTCTAGAAAAGACGGCAATGTTATCGTCTCTCTTGATTTTATTGACTACAAGAAAATTAAAGATGTTGATCCCTCCTTAAAGCAAAGGCAGAAGATTGAACTTCCGAACGGGTACTGTTATGTAAATGACGAAGAGAAAACTGACAATTTTCCGATATCAGGCAAAGCGCTTGTTGTTATGCAGACCATGGATTATGATAGTGATGGAAATTTTAAGTTTAACGAAACTATTCCTCTGGAAAGATTAACGGAATTTTATAGCAAGCCGGAATCACAGCGACTTAAACATGAGCCGTTTAAGGTGGTTTTGGAAAATGATACAATTATTTCAATTAAAGAAATTTATATTCCTTAAAAATTAATTATTCTAAATTTTTATGAAAAAGTTTTTCCTTTTTATCGTACTTGTTTTTTCAACGGTTACTATCTTTTCGCAGCAGTCTTATAAATTAATCTTTGAAAAAAAATATGAGAACTTACCTTTCAAAATTGAGATCGATAATTCAAGGATTTATTCCGTTTCATCTTTTGATATTAATAAAGATACCGTTCTGTTTTCTTCCTTTACTAAATCCGGAATTTATAAATTTTATAAAGATAAAATTAGAGAAAGTAATCGAACAGCTAGAGCGGGAATTGATTTTATTGCGGGAGTAAAACCAAGCAAGTTGACTAAGTTGGCGAAGCTGAACAATAGAGCTGATTTGAAAGAGCAGCCGCTGCTGTATAGGAAAAATTTCTTAAATGGCAATTCTGTATTGTCTGACCAGAATGGAATTTTAACCGGAACAAATGGAGAGCAGGTAATAGTAAATGCAGAGAATAGAAATAAATTAAATATAAAATTTAATCTAACCGGATTTCCGAATGAGATTTCACTCCAATTTAATAATAATTTGGCATGTGCCAACTTAATTGGGATTGATGCAAAAGGAGATTTATTTGTACTCATTGAAAAATATTTATCCGACATTCCTCTTCAGGTTAAAAGAGAAGTTTATACTTTATCCAAAAGGGGAAAGGTGCTTTCAAGACTTGAACTACCGGATATTAAATATTTATATACTTTAAAAGATTTACAGATTGACAAAGAGGGAAATCTCTATCATCTGCTTACTGATAAGAACAAACTGAAGATTATTAAATGGAGCGGGTTAACAAGTTATTCCGCTTCTGTAATTCATTATCCCGAAGAGTATAGCAGGGAGCTTCATTTTAATGAAATTGTTCCGACAAATGAAGCCGGCGGAACAGCAACTGCGGGTATTGAAACAAAAGCAAGTAGAACCGCAGCTTTGAAAATAGCCGAGACTTACGTTTTGCACCAATACTTTTGCACTGCTGGTAATTTAGCTCCACAAGATAAAACAGCACCGGACGGCGACGTAGTGAGAACACCCGATTGGCTTATAGTTGGTGAAAATGCAAGAATTCCATATAAATGGGGCGGGTTTAATACAATTACACAATTCGATAATGGTTTGCAGAACGGAAGATTTGCCGGCGATATAAATACAAATGGTGTTTCCTCTTATGCCGTTGGAGTTGATTGCTCAGGCTTTGTAAGCCGCTGCTGGCAGTTAAGTTATCACTCGTCAACAAGGAATATGCCGGATATAACAACGCAATATGCAAGTTGGGATAGCCTTAAACCGGGCGACGCAATTCACAAAATAGGACATGTGCGTTTATTTGTCGAGCGAAATATTAACGGTAGTTTAAGGGTTGTGGAATCAACGGGAAGAGGATGGGGAGTTTCTTATTGGACATACAACACTTCCGATTTAACGGCATATACTCCAAGATATTATAATAACATGGTTGAAAATTATAATGCAAACAGACCAGTACTTCAAAGTATTAAAGTATTGCCGGATAGTTTAATAAAACTTAATTGGAGCTGCGATACGACCGGTATATTCGGTTTTAAAGTTTATACATCAGGCAACGGAAATAATTGGACCGTTGTTTTAGATGAGCAGAATTGTAAAACTAATTCTTGCGAAATTGTAAATGCTCCTGGTACAAAGTTTTTCCGTGTCTCCAGCGTTAAAAATGAAAACTCAAATTTTGCAGAGAGTAATTGGTCCAATATTCTCGGGACGGGAAATTATTCTTCCACGAAAAAATGCTTGGTTGTTGATGGATTTAACCGGTCTGATAATAGCACTAGTTGGCGCGGACCCGGAAATCCGTTTGTATTAAAATACGGCAATGCTCTTGATAATCTTTCACTGAATTTTACAAGTATTAAAAATTCAGCTCTGTTGGATTCTACCGTTTTATTAAACAATTATGATTATGTTATTTGGATGCTCGGTGATGAAAGTACAGTCGATGAAACCTTCAGTCATAAGGAGCAGGGAATTGTAAAACATTTTTTAGAGAGCGGCGGAAATTTATTTGTATCCGGCAGTGAGATTGGTTGGGACCTTGATCATAAAGGAGATACGCAGGACAAAGATTTTTATCATAATTACTTAAAGGCTTCATACTTTGCCGACGATGCTGCCTCAGGTTCTGTAAGCGGAATACAAAATACATCTATGGATGGCTGCAGTTTTCATATAGGACAAACTTACGATGAAGATTACCCTGATGTAATTCAACCTGCACAAGGAAGTGATTTGTGTATGAAATACTCAAACGGTAAAGACGGCGGTGTTGAGTACGCCGGTAAGTTCGGTATTTCCAACGTAGAAGGAAGGATAATATATTTGGCATTCCCACTTGAGACAACTGCTAACGACGATGAGTTTAATAAGGTAATTCAGCATAGCATTGATTTCTTTAACGGATCAATCACTTCGACCGAAAAAGGGAAAGTAATTGTTAAGCAATATAAACTTGAACAAAATTATCCAAACCCGTTTAATCCTACAACAACAATAGCATATTCAATTCCGACCTCTCTCAATCCACCCTTTGCGAAAGGTGGGAATACAAGGGGGACCCTTGTTACACTTAAAGTTTATGATGTTTTAGGAAGGGAAATAGCAACATTGATTAACAAAAATCAAAACCCCGGAAGTTACCAAGTAAACTTTAATGCAAGCTCTCTTTCCAGTGGAATTTATTATTATAGATTGAAGGTCGGGGAATTTACAATTACAAAAAAGATGGTATTGGCGAAATAGATAGGATTGAAAAATATTTTTTTACTTAGCTATGCCTTTATTCGGACCGGATTAAATTTCAAGGTGAATGTAGAGCCTGCATTTTTTTCGCTCTGAAATGAAAGATCGACTTTATTTATTTCGCAGCATTTTTTTACTAATGATAGACCAAGTCCGTTCCCGTCGAATGACCTTGTATAACCCATTTCTTCCTGATAGAAAGGTTTAAATAAATTCTTTTGATATTCTTTGGAAATACCAATTCCCGTATCGCTTACATCAACCAGTAATAATTTATGACTGTCATACATTTTAATATTAATTTCGCCGTCATAAGTAAATTTAATTGCATTATCTATTAAATTGACAAAAATTTGAATAAGTGTGTATTCGTCTCCTAAAACATAACCCGAGGAAGTAGAGGCATTAGTAAAATTTAATTTTAATCCTTTCATCTTAGCATCGTGTTTGTAATCCCTGATAATTGAGTTGAGAACTTCTTCCTCTAAATTTAATTCTTGCATATTCGGCTTATAATTCTGAGTTTGAAGTTCTGCCATATTCAACACTAAATCTACGGTTCTAATTAATCGTTTCCCGCCGCGTTCAATCATATCAAAACTTTCTAGTAGGTCTTGATTTCCTAAATCGCTTATTTCTTCATGAAGCAGATTTGTAAAACTTAACATGCTATTGACCGGTGTACGTATTTCGTGAGATATTTGAGCTAGAAATTGTGATTTAAGTTGATCGGATTTCTCAGCATTTTCTTTAGCTTTAATTAAAGCTTCATTAAATTCTTGATGTTTTGTTATATCTTCAAGTGTACCTTGATAATATTGAATTCCCCCGGACCTATCTTTATACGCAATTGCATTTTCCTTTATGTATATCGATTCTCCGTTCCGTTTTTTCCAAACTGATTTTAGTCCTATAACTTTCCCTTTGGCTTCCATTTCCTTCTTGAAATTTTCTCTATCAAATTCAACATAGTTATCACGTGCTTCGGCATTTTTTGAAAGAAGTTCTTTCTTAGAAGAATAACCGAGCATTTCAACAAGCGCATTATTTACCATAATTATATTTCCCTCAGGCGTTGTTACGTACATTCCAATTGGGGAATTTTCGAACAATGATCTGAATCTGTGTTCACTTTCCTTAATTATTTCCTGATCTCTTTTCCTAGCTTCTACTTCGTTGTTTAATTGTTTGGTCCTTTCTTCTACTAATAGTTCTAAATTTGTTTGTAACTTTTTTAGTTCAGTTTTACTTACGGTTAATTCTTCAACGGTATTTTCCAGATCATTTTTTTGTTTTACTAATTTTTGATGCGCTTTTTTTCGAAATTCTTCAAAGGTATAAGAATAAATTGCAATTAATGCATATGAAGGAGCAAACCTAAATATAAAGTGAGTTGAATATGTAAGTGTTCCATTGATGAGATGCCCGAAAACAAAGAATAGTAAAATCGCAAAAATAATTATTAAATTTACTATAATTCCTCTTTTTGACCCAAGTAGAAAAAAAGTAAAAAGCGGAAATGTGAACATCCACAAATGCCCGGTTTCACTCTTTCCCCCTGTAGCAAGTAAGAGTAAAAAAAGTATTCCTATAATCGTAACTCCCAAATAGGTAGCTCGATAATAATTCTTTGTTAAGTTCAAATAGAAAATTGTTAAAATTAAAAGTAAGAGCCCGGATAAATCCATAATTCCTAGAGCAATGTCTTTGTCTATTACGGAACTTAAACCCAATACGGTTAGGTAAAATATGGCAAATAGAACAATTACTAGGAGCATTTTCATCCGCATAGCCATTTCTGACGGGAAGTATTGTTCGCTTTTTACGCTATGTATAAATTCTTGAAATCCGCTCATTTATTTAATAAGGTTTTATTTTTATCCTTTCCGGTGAAAAGTAAATTTTATATAATTAGTTTATCTAAAGTTGGTCTGGTAATTCCCAATATTTTAGCTGTTCTTGACTTATTTCCATTCAGTTTTTCCAATACATTTTTAGCATATAGTTTGTTTACGCTTTTTAGCTCAGTCATCTCATATTTTAAGTCTAATCTTATTATATCGGAAGGTACAAAATCTGATAGTGCCGCATTGATAGAAATCCCGCTTTTCAAATTTAACAACGACTCAAAATACTTCAATTTTAATATATTATTTTCAGACATTACTACAGCGCGTTCAACTGCATTCCGAAGTTCGCGTATGTTCCCGGGCCAAGGATACTTTATAAGAAAGAGTAATAAATCCTTCTCGATTTTATGAATAGGAATGTTTAACTTCCTGCTGTAGTCGGTTACAAAATGCTCGGTTAAATGAAGGATATCATCTCCTCGATCTCTTAGCGGAGGAATTTTTAACGTAATTATGTTCAGTCTATAGTAAAGATCGCTTCTAAAAAGTTTTTTTTCAACAAGTTCTTCTAAATTGCGGTTAGTTGCAGAAATGATTCTAAGATTAACCGGAATATCTTTCATACCACCGATTCTTCTAAGTACTTTTTTTTCAACTACTCTTAAAAGTTTTGCCTGAATTTCTAAGCTGAGATCTCCAATTTCATCCAGAAAAATTGTACCGCCGTTTGCAAGCTCAAACAATCCGGGTTTATCTGCTTTTGCCCCGGTAAAGGATCCTTTGGAATATCCGAATAGTTCTGATTCCAATAAGTTTTCCGGTATTGCGGTGCAAATAATATCAACAAACGGTTCGTCGTTTTGGTTTGCATAATCATGAATTGCTTTAGCTAATAAACCTTTGCCGGTTCCGGTTTCGCCTAAAATTAAAATGTTCGTTGTGTTCGATTTGGAAACTTTTTTTGCTAGATTTATCATTGCTATTGAAGTAGGAGAATTTCCCATAATTGAACTGAAAACATACTCCCTTTGATCAATAAATGAAAATTTGCTAACCGGATTTAGTTTATAATCTTCAAGCTTGTTTTGTATATATGCTAGAAATTTTTTCTTGTTTTGAGGAAGATCAAAAATGTTTGTAATTTTTTCTTGTGATAACCGGATTGCTAAATGTGCATTATAATCATTTATAACAAAAACAGAATTGTTAAAATTAGTTCTTTTCGTATTAATGATATTGTTAAGTAAAGGAGAATTGTTTTTAGTTAAATAAAAAATATTAAAATCTTTTGACTCCAAATTAAAATTATGAGTATGGGCGATCTTTAAAATAAAGTTGTTGCATTTCAGACCTTCTAAAGTATGAGAAACAATTTGATGATCTTTGTTATCTGAGTAAATCCAAACTGTTGTTTTTCTGTTTAGCTGCATAGTTTATTTACTGAATTTGTATAAGTTTGTACTTTTTGCCGTCCCCTTTAAAACAGATATATTATTAAAGATTTTACCGTTGCCGGTTTTAGGTAAAGTAAACCTGAAAGTTGTACCTTTATTCAGTGAACTCTTAAGAGATAATTTTCCTCCGTTAGTTTCAACGAATTCTTTGCAGAGAATTAAACCAAGGCCTGTTCCTCGTTCTTGCTCTGTTCCTTGTGTGGAAACATTTTCCCCTATTTTGAATAATTTACTCTGAGTGGCTTTATTCATTCCAACTCCCGAGTCAACAACTTTTATCTCAACCATTTTGGACATGTTCTTTGCGAATATTGTTATTTGTCCGCCTCGGGGTGTAAATTTAATCGCATTTGAAAGTAAGTTTCTAAGAATTGTTTCTACCATATTTTGATCTGCATAAATCTTTAAGTCTTTTTCTACGTAAGCTTTTACCTTAATCTTTTTCCTAAGAGCAGTTACTTGGTAAAGTTCGATTAATCTATTGATATGTTCGTCCAAACTGTATTGGCTTGGAGCAAATTCAATATTGCCGGTTTGTATTCTGGACCATTGTAACAGGTTTTCCAGCAGGGCAAAAGTTCCTCTGGCCGACTTAAAAATATTTTGAGAGAATTCCTTAATTTCTTCTTTGGAAAGATCATCAACTTCACTTGCTAGGAATTCCGAGAAACCGATTAAAGAAGTAAATGGACTTCTGAGATCATGTGAGATGATAGAGAAAAATTTATCTTTGTTCGCATTTATTTTTCTCAGTTCCTTTTCGGATTGATTTAGCTTATTGTTTACAAGTGCCAGCTCTTTTGACTTTTGTTCGGAAATAATTTTATTATAATGCAGTTCTTCTACAAACTTTTTCATTTCCGATTTCGCTTTCTTTTCTTCGGATATATCGTAGAAGCTAATCAAAAACTCTTTTGATGAGTTAGGTAAAATTAAGACTTCAACAAAAGCGAATTCTAAGTTAGGGTTAAACTTGTACTCAAAAACTTGTTTCTTAAATTTTGAAATAACTTTATTAACTTTCGGTTCCAAAACTTTATAAAATTCCTTTGGGAAAATATTGGCAATATTTTTGCCCTTAAACCTTTTGTAAGGTTTAGTTTCCTGAATATTTTGTGTCGTATAAACGTCTAAAACAACACCACTTTTATTGCAGCGAATGGCTACGTTTGGGATGTAGTCGAATAAATTCTTTTCAAAATCATTCATAATTGTTTTAATAGTTTTTATTGAATATTTTACGTTATGGTCATTATCGGAAAATAATTTTACATCTTTAAAAATTCTTTACATATTATATTACATCTATAATATTGGAGAATGTTTTATGATTTTTAATATTAAGAAAATATTTTTTGTTTCAATCTTTTTTTGTTTTTTACAAATTTATGCTCAAACCCCCAAAAGAGAATTGAGAGGTGCTTGGGTTGCAACCGTTGTTAATTTGGATTGGCCTTCTAAACCGGGTTTATCTGTTAATGCTCAGAAAAAGGAATTGGTTGATCTGTTTAACAAACTGGAAAAATTAAACTTTAATGCCGTTATATTTCAAGTCCGGCCTGAATGTGATGCATTTTATAAATCTTCGTTTGAACCGTGGTCGTATTGGCTAAGTGGAAAACAAGGACAAGCACCTAAACCGTTTTATGATCCGCTAAAATTTGCAATTGAACAAGCGCATCAAAGAGGAATGGAATTACATGCTTGGCTCAATCCGTTTCGTGCAGTTAGAAAAGTCGGACTGTACAAAATCTCAAAAAGGCATATCTCAAAACGGCATCCTGAATGGGTTATAAAAATTAGAGACTTCAAATTTCTTAACCCGGGATTGCCTGAAGTGCGAGATTACGTTAATAAAGTTGTAATGGATATAATTACCCGGTATAATGTTGATGGTATTCATTTTGACGATTATTTTTATCCTTATCCACCGGGGAGTATAACTACCGAAGATTATAAAACCTTTAGAAAATATTCTCGCAGAATTAAGAATATAAAGGATTGGAGAAGAGGAAATAGCAATCTGTTAATTTCGGAAATTTATAAAAATATAAAAAAGAAAAAGCCTTTTGTTAAATTCGGTGTTAGTCCGTTTGGCATTTGGAAAAATGGAATTCCAAAAGGTACAAAAGGGTTTGATGCATACAGCCGTATTTATGCCGATGCAGTTGACTGGCTTAATTCAAAAACCGTAGATTACTTAGCTCCGCAGCTTTACTGGCAATTCGGAGGCAAACAAGATTTTGGAAAGCTTTTAAGCTGGTGGGGCGCCGAAAGTAATGGAAGGCACATTTATGCTGGTTTGGCATTATATAAAGCTGCAAAGTGGAAATCCTCTGAACTGGAGAGGCAAATTAAATTTATCAGGAAGCAGCGGAATTCGCAAGGATCAATATTTTTCAGAGCGAAATTGCTTTTCTCAAACATTAAGAACATAACCGATTCGTTACAATTTAATTATTACAGGTACAAAGCCATACCTCCATCAATGGATTGGGTAGAGAATACTTTTCCCTCACCGCCAACAAATTTTACAGTTAATTATTATTCAAATTTTAAGTCCGTTTTCTCTTGGGAGAATAGTTCAACATTTCAAAACAATAATGTGAAGTATATCACTTACCAATTTAATAATAAAATAAATCTCTCAACTAAAGTGAATTATTCTTCGAATATAATTGACATAAGTAATAAAAATTATTGGAATTATAAAAAAGTTGATTCGAAAATTCTAAAATCGTTTTATGCTGTTTCAAGTTTAAACCGTAATAATGAGGAAAGCTATTTGAGTAATGTAGTAGAGTCGGAACCAATAATTGTTTATGATTCTACTGCTCAAACATATGTCGAAATAAAAATGCTTAAAGATTCTAGATTGAGTGATTGGAAAGAGTTTATTATATCTATTCCAAGATCAACTTATACAATAGTTAAATTACTGAATAGTTACGGTAGCGTAGTAGCAACAATAAACCGGGGAGAAATGAGAGAGGGAAATTATAGATTCTCGGTGAGTAAAAACAATTTACTTCCTGGGATTTATTTCTTTGAATTTTTCAATGATAAAAATCACATTATAAAAAAGATTTTTTGGTTAAATAGTATATATCAAAATTAGGGCTGAGATGGATCAGGTTAAACTTTCTTTTAGCAGTAATCCTAAAAATGCAAACTTTGCTTGTATTTCAATCAAAAATTTTTTGAGTTCTAAAAATATTCCCAGCACAATAAACGATGAAATAGAATTAAGTGTTGCTGAAGCCGTAAATAATATAATAAGGCATGCTTATAAAGGTAATACTGGAAAATTAATTGAAGTTGAAGTTTTGAAGAATAAAAATTATGTTGAAATAGTTTTTGTAGACTCAGGAATGCCGAGGGAAAATTTAGAAAAACCTACGCTTAATTTTGATCCGGATGATATCGAGAATTTACCGGAAGGCGGATTTGGTCTATATTTAATAGATACAATGATGGATGAGAATGATTATTACTCGCAGAATGGTAAGAATATTTTAAGATTGAAAAAGATGCTTAACTCTATCAATTAAAACACAAGAATTTTAAGTTAAATATCCTTGATAAGCTGCCATCTCTTTTCAATATCTAATTGTTAGATATTCCTGCATATAAGAGAAGATTGTTAAGAAAACGAAACGGATTTTTTCGCTCGAAAATTAAAGTAAACTTTCATCCCTTTTTAATTGTCTAATTATAGTTAGAAAAATTATTTATTTTACGCATCAATATTAATATTTGAAAAGACAGAAGTTTGCAGAAATATATTTTACTAATAATTTTAATTGCGTTACCGTATTTAATATTCGCACAAGATTCTTCAAGAAGTGAAGCGTATAAGAAAAATCCGTTTAAATCGGAGTATCCGCTTATTAAACCTAAACATCCGCCATATTCTTTGATGCTCGGTTATATATTGCAGAAAAAAGCCAAAGAAAAAGATGCACTTGCCGAGCATGAACTTGGACTAAGGTATTTATTAGGTAGAGGATTTAAGCCTGATACAAACAAAGCTGTTTTCTGGATTAAAAAAGCTGCCGATGAAGACCTTCCTGCTGCCGAATTTAATTACGGAATAATGCTGAATAACGGAATTGGAGTCCGGTGGAATCCATTTAAGTCTTTTGATTATTTCATATCAGCTGCTAAAAATGGTATGCCGGAAGCAGAATACGTTGCCGGACTTTTCTACGTTGATAACTTGGTGGTCAATAGAAATCTTTTGGAAGCTTACAAATGGATAAAAAAAGCTGCCGATGATGGAGTTAAAGAAGCAAAGAAAACTTTGCTGGAGTTCAATAAAAGTGGAATTAATTTTAGTACCGATTCTCTTAATGCGAAAAACCTAACAAATAAAAATGATAACATAGTTCCTACTCAAGAGACTTTAATGAGTCCAGGATTAGAATTGGACTATTTCCAATTTGAAGAAGATTCTATAAAGGAAAAAAAGCAATTGAAAATTGTAAATGAATTGCTGAAAAACAAACCTGAAAAACTAAGAAAATATCTGGGTATTGAAAAAGATTCAAGCATTTTTAAGGATACTTCAGCTTTGGGATTG
>CBEVZC010000090.1:0-12508 GCA_965554225.1 uncultured bacterium
AGACGATGCCATTGTTTCGGCTGCCGGACCAATATCCAATTTTGTTTTAGCATTTCTATTCTTTCTTATATTATCTTTTCTGAATTCTTCATTCCCGGATCAGCTTATTATTCTAAAAAAAATATCCTGGTTAGGAATTTATTTTAATGTCTTTTTATTTGCATTTAACTTGCTTCCAATACCGCCGTTAGATGGTTCCCATATACTTTTTGATTTATTCCCAAATAAAATTACTGCAAAATATTTAACCTTTGGAGTTTACGGTACGGTTATTTTATTTTTATTTATTTATAGTCCGTTGTGGGGACTATTTATGAAATTTGTTTATTTTATAGTTAAAATTTTCTTCAGTTAATAATAAATTTATAGTCAGTGAAAACATACTTTAGAATATTAAGATACGTAAAGCCATATAAAAAGCACCTTGTTCTCTCGATTGTTTCTACAATTATTTTTGCAATTCTTAATGGTGCGTCTGTCTATTTAACGATTCCGCTTCTCAGTACATTATTCCAGGAAAATTCTACCCTGCCTCAAACCGAGCAAGTTACAAACATAACTATAAAACCAAATGAGCAGATTGTAAAAAATGATTCTAATACTCAGGAAACTCTCCCTGCGGAAACAGAAACAAAAAATGATGCTCCTAAATTCATTCCGGAATGGTTAAGTAAAATTGTAAACAGTATTACAAAGGAATTTAAGGACTTTATTTTAAGTGGAACAGTTGAAAATGTCCTATTAAAAATTAGTCTCTTAATATTATTTGCTTATTTAGGAAAAAATATATTCGGCTATTTACAGGCATATTTCCTCGCTTATGTTGAGCAAGGTGTTATTAAAGATATTAGAGATGATGTTTATTCGCATTTGCATAAATTACCGATGAGCTATTTCAAAAAGGAAAGAACAGGCAATCTAATATCTCGTATTACAAATGATGTTACGGTTGTCCAATCAAGTGTTTCCGTTGTATTTCTAAATATGATTCGTGAGCCGTTAACCATAATTGTGTTTGTCGGAATAGCTTTGTCCATTAGTCCGAAGTTAACTTTTTTCTCATTCATTCTTTTACCTTTTTCAATTGGAATAATTGTTTGGATAGGATTAAGGCTAAGAAAACAAAGTTCTAAGATCCAAGCCAAATTAGCCGATATTACTACGGTTCTTCATGAAACTATTACAGGTGTTAAAGTTGTTAAGGCATTCGGAATGGAGCAGTATGAAAAGAAAAGGTTTAAAGCACAGACTTATAATTTTTTTAGAATGGTTTTAAGAATGATTCGATTACGAAATGCAGCCGGTCCTATCACCGAATTTTTGAGTGTTGCCGTGGGTGTGGTAATTATTTACTATGGCGGCAGGCTGGTTTTAGAACAGCATGTACTTAAAGCAAGTGAGTTTTTAGGTTTTCTATTGGCAATATTTCAATTAATGCCTCCAATAAAGGAACTCGGATCATTAAATAATAGAATTCAAGAATCAAGCGCAGCCGGAGAAAGAATTTTTGAGATATTGGATACCAAACCAAATATTGTTGATGCTGACAATGCCGTAGAGGTTAATGATTTTAAGAATGAAATAAAGTTTGATAATGTTTCATTCAGATATGAAGATTCTGAGGAGCTTATATTAAATAATATAAATTTTACGGCGGAGAAAGGTGAAATAATAGCGCTTGTAGGCAGCAGCGGTGCGGGTAAAACAACTCTTAGTGAATTGCTGCCAAGGTTTTATGACCCGACAAGCGGGCGTATATTGCTTGACAATAAAGACATTAAAGAAATTAAAATTCAAAGTTTAAGAAAGTTGATGGGAATTGTTACGCAAGAAACTATCCTGTTTAATGAGACGGTAAGAGAGAATATTGCATATGGTTTAGATGATTATCCGATTGAAAAAGTAATAGAAGTTGCAAAAGCAGCAAATGCGCATGATTTTATATTGGAATTGCCGAAAGGATATAACACAATTATTGGTGAAAGAGGGACCAAATTGTCCGGAGGGCAACGGCAGCGTATTTCAATTGCACGTGCACTGCTTAAAAATCCTCCTATTATGATATTCGATGAAGCTACTTCGTCGCTCGATAATGAATCTGAAGTTTTAGTACAAGAAGCTATTGAGCGACTTATGGAAGATAGAACAACTTTTGTTATTGCCCATCGTTTAAGTACAATTAAAAACGCAGATAGAATTCTTGTGCTTGATAAAGGAGAGATTGTTCAAGAAGGGAAACATGAAGAACTGTTAAAAGACATCGCTGGAATTTATAAGAAATTGTACGAATTACAGTTTAGGACAGTATCATAAAGTAAATCCGGATTTTATTTTTCTATCTAAGAAAAGCTTAAATGGAATCACTTACAAGCAGATATAATCAGTCCATAGTATATTATTTAGTTATAGGATTTGTAGCAACCTTCCTAATCTCACTTTTTCTGTTGCAGATTTTTGCCGCTTTGCTGGCATTACTTTGGTTATTTGAAAAAAATAAACAGAAGATTGCCTCGCTTGATTTGATAGGAAAGTTTCTGCTTTTGTTTTTAGTCGCCAGACTAATTGCCGTTTTGTTTTCCGAGTATCCCAAAGTAAGCGAAGAAATAATTTATCGTGAAGTGTTATTTTATTTATCGTTTTTCGCGCTGAATTTTTACTTAAAAGTGTTAGAACGAGAAAAAGTAATCAAAATTTTAAATGTGTTTATTAATGCCGGTGTTGTTGTTTCACTCATTGGGATTTATCTATTTGTCTTTAATCACGTTCACCGCGCTCAATCCATAACTTCCGGTTATAGTACTTTCTCGAGTTATTTGCTTGTAATATTCATATTCATGCTTGTTTATAATCCAGGCAAAGTAAAAAACTATAAATCAAAAATATGGATATTAAAACTCTCGCTTATAATTACCGCATTGGTAATTTCTTTAGGAAGGACAAATATTTTTTTAGCTGCATTTATCTTGGTAATATTTGTTCTTTCGAAAAAGGTGAATTGGCAATATATTTTAATAGGTGTTCTGCTTGCCGGTGCATTTTCCTATGCTTCATTTCATTTTAATAATAAGGAATTGGAAAGCAGGGTGAAAAATCCAACTACATTATCGGATCGCGATATAATCTTCAAAGGGTTCGAAATGCGTTATAATGAGCACCCGCTTTTGGGATTCGGTCCCCGTACATTTAGAGAAATATTCCCATTAAAAAATCAGTTAAAAGATAAGGGAGTTGCAAGCTGGCACAACCTGTATATTGAAATTTATATGGAAACGGGTTTGGCTGGTCTTTTATCGTTTTTAGCTTTGATGTTTGTAATATTTTATCAAGAAATTAAAGATTACAAAAATAGATTGATTGACCAGGACAGTAAGAAAATATTGTTAAGTGTAATTACGTCTAATGCAGCTCTATTTCTTGCCGCTTTAACTGGCGGATTTATTTTCTCGCCAATCTTATCGCTACAATTTGCTTTTTTACTTTCTCTGGGCACGAGTGTAAATTATGGATTGTCAAAACTTAAAAGTTGAAGAAAAATCAGCTTGAATTTAATTCCCTCTATTTTTATTCCCGAACATTTGTAGAATTGTTTCCAGTATAATTTGAATATCGAGAAAGAATGACCAGTTTTCAATATACCAAATATCATGTTCAACTCTTTTTCTGGTTCTAATTTTATTATTTTCAAAATCAAACGTATCACCTCTTAACCCGTGTATTTGTGCCCAGCCGGTTATGCCGGGATTTACTCTGTGACGCAATTTGATTTCTTCAACAATTTCTTGGTAAGTATTATTAAACGGTATTGCATGCGGTCTCGGACCAACAACGGACATGTCGCCTTTAAGTACGTTTAAGAATTGCGGAAGCTCATCAATATTTGTCCAGCGTAAAATTTTACCAATCTTTGTTACTCGTTTATCGGAATCGGTTACAGGTTTAGTTGAATTTTTATTCAAACTAGCATCTAAATTCATTGTCCTGAATTTATAGCACTTAAAAACAGAATTATTTCTGCCTATTCTTTCCTGTATAAAGAAACCGGGACCTTTCGAAGTAAATTTTACTGCAATATAAGTTAGCGGGACTAACCACCAAAGCAGTGTAAGGAAGATAAATACCGAGAAAGAAATATCGAATGTTCTTTTTAAGATTCTCCATTGTATTTCATCCAAGGGGTTGTTGCGTACAGCAATTATTGGGAAATTTCCTAAAAGCTCAATTCTGAATTTATTTGAAACAAAGCGGAAATAATCCGGAATGATATATGTCTGTACTGCATTTCTATCGCATATTCTTAAAAGGTTTTCCAGTAAGTGGGATTTATTAAGGGGAAGTGCAATCACAATGTTATCAATACTGTTCCGGGAAATTATTCGTTCAAGCTCCAAAATTCCGCCTAATGTTTTGCTATCATTGTTTCCCGTTTCATCATCTATAAAGCCTAAAAAATTATATCCGAAGGAAGGATTATTTTCTATTAAGTCTTTAAACTGGTATCCGGTTTCTGTTTTACCGATAATCAGTAATTTTCTTAACCGGTTCTCGGAAAACTTAGAAGAAGTCAGGTACCTTCTAAGCAAATATTCTTTTAAAATAATTACAAATACTAAAATTAAACTGTAGTATAGAATGAAATTTCTGGTAAATAAATCCTCTTTTATGATAAAAATAAATGATACAATAATTATAATTTGAAAAGTAATTATTTTAATAATATTTATTACAAAAGCAGAAAATAATCTGTTATTCAAATTATCGTAAAGCTTAACGGCGCTTGTTGCAGGCTGCCAAAGAAGATTAAGTAAAATAAGGAGAAGAAACATATAAGGACGTGAAAATAAAATTTCCCAAGATTGAGCTAAAACCGCCGATAAAATAAAGGATGCGTTCAGCAGTAATAAATCTGTAAAGATTCTAAAATTGTATATTGAGTTTTTGTTTACAATCATAACCAAAAATGTTCTTTTGACTTTTCGTCTACGTAATTTTTTATATTTCTTTCAAAATTATCTCTCGAGAAAGAGCCTGTATGCCGGTGAATTAATTCAGCATTGAAAGAATTATAAGCATTTTCAAAATTTTCTATTGCTTTTATAAGAGATTCTTCTGTTTGCGAATCGAAAAGGATCCCCGTTTGATTGTTAACTACGGTTTCCGATGCACCGCCTACTTTATAGGCTATAACAGGGGTTCCGCATGACTGGGCTTCGACAATTGTAATTCCGAAGTCCTCTTCCGCAGCAAATATAAATGCTTTTGCTTTCTGCATGTATTTTTTTAAGGATTCAAAAGATTGATGTCCTTTTAGCTCAATATTACTTCCGGCTAATGCTTTAATCTTCTCAAGTTCCGGTCCGTCTCCAATTACAATTAACTTTTTATCTTTCAATTTAGAAAAAGTTTTTACAATCAAATCAATTTTTTTATACGGAACAAACCGTGATACAGTTAAATAATAATCATCTTTGTCGCGATCAAGCGGAAACTTGTTTACGTCAACCGGAGGATAAATTACATCTGCATCGCGTCCGTATATTTTTTTGATTCTTCCGGCAATATGATTTGAATTAGCAATAATAAAATCAGCTCTTTTACTTGATACATAATCCCAAATTCTTAACCGGTGTAGAATATATTTTAATAGCAATCCTTTAATTGAAGAAAGATTATTACTGCTGACGTACTGATTATATGAAGCCCATGCATATCTCATAGGAGTGTGGCAATAACTGATGTGGAGTTGGTCGGCATTTGTTATTACACCTTTAGCAACAGCGTGTGAACTTGAAATAATTACTTTGTACTTGGATAAATCAAATTGTTCTATAGCTAATGGAAAGAGAGGAAGATAATTACGATGATGCTTTCTTGAAAAAGGCAGTTTCTGTATGAAGCTTGTCGTTACTTCTTTCCCATCCAAAATCAAATTGCGTTGCTCCGGCGTTAAATAGTCGACAAGAGAAAATATATCAGCGTCAGGCCAAATGTTAACAAACGACTCGACACATTTTTCGGAGCCCATATAGTTTACAAACCAATCGTGTACAATAGCAGTCTTAATCAACTTAATCTCTCATTAATATATTTTTGATAAAATCAATTTACAATAAGTTGTAAAGATTTTCTGTTTCCCTAACCATTTTTTCTAAACTAAAATTGTTTTTTACTTTAAGGTAATTATTCATGGAAAATCTTTCCCATGAATCGGGATCTTTTGCAAGCTGGACCATAAATTCTGCTGCCACTTTCGGACTCTCGATATTAAATAAAGATCCATTCTTGTCGTGCTTAATAAGATCAGTATTTCCTACAACTTTAGTCGCAATAACTGGAAGCCCGAAGGACATAGCTTCTAGTATTCCCAACGGCAATCCTTCCCATCTAGAAGTACTAATATAGCAGAATGACTTTTTTAAGTATTCATTAGGGTTATCGACATTCCCATAAAAATGGAAGTTATTTTTAAATAATTTTTGTACTGCAATCTTAATATTTTCTAAATTTTCTCCGTTACCTAATATATGAATGTGAAAATTATTGATATCTGTTAACTTTTGTAATTCCGTAAAGATATCAATTAATAATTCTGAATTTTTCGCATAATCAAATCTGGAGAATGAAATAAAATCAAATATCTTGCTTGCCGGAAAGGGATTTGAGACTTTATCACAAGGAATAGGAATACCGTTTTCAATTACTTTTATTTTATCCTCATTTGCAATTTTATTTTGCACAAGCTGTTGCGCTTCACTTTTAGAAACTGCAATAATATATTTTGTAAAATGTGTTAAAATTCTTTCAAGTTCTATATATAAAAATTTTTTAATAAAGTTGTATTGACCAATGTGAATTCCATGAAATGTATGTATACAATCTATTTTAGTTATCACAACTAATACTCTGCTGTAAATTCCCGCACCCTTACCATGTGAATGTATAAAGTCAATATTGTTTTTTTTAATAAATTTCCGAATTTCCAGTAGCGTTAAAAAACTAAATTTTCTATGAGGAACTTCTATTATATTATTAGAACCAACCAGATTTCTGTATTTTTCAAAGTAAGGAAACTCCTTTGGACAAGCGAAATACTTATTAAAGTTAGACGACAAGCTTGATGATAGCTGATAAAGGTGTTTGGGACCGCCGCCATAATCGGCTCTCACTGTAATGTATAAAACTTTTTTTTGATTAGAATTTTTAATCATTTAATTCTAATTTTTCCATTAAAGTGTTAAACTTAGTTGCCCAATCCAATTTCTTTGCTACATCAAAAAGTTGATTCTTATCCGGTTTGGATTTTAAACTCTGCTCGATTAAATTTACAAATTCCTCTTTTGTATCATATAAAAAAGTCGGAGTGTTTAATCCCTCGAGTGTCTTCCACCTTGCAGAAACTACAGGTAAACCGCACGCAAAGTATTGGTATAACTTAATTGGATTTACATAATCTATCAATTCGCCTAACTTTTTTACATTGAAAGGGATTATCCCAAGATCTGCATTTTGCAAATATTTTGGAAGCTCTGCAATGCTTTTAATTCCCAATGTATAAATATTTTTAATATTTTTATATTTTCTTCGTGAAATAGAATCATCTCCGACAAGGACAAATGATACAGACGGTAATTTAAGAGCGGCATATTTCAGCAATTCAAAATCAAACCGAACTTCCATTTCTCCTATGTATATTACTCTTGGTTTGGGTATACTATTATATTCAATTGCTATTTCGTTTGCAGGCGTGTTGAAGTAATAAAAGTCAACTCCGTTTGGGAATAAAAATGATTCCTTAAATTTATATTCGTTAAAATAGGTTAATAAATTTTTGGATGTATATAGAATTAAGTCAACCGATTCAATTATTTTTTTCTCCAGTAATCGAGATTGGGGTGTATATTTTTTATATCCGGAATAATTATCGGCAATTCTAAAAACTGAATTTTTGTAATTAACATGATCCAATAAAAATGCGTAAGTAAAATGATCAAAATAGATTAGATCAACATCCATAAATCCTATATGTTTTAATTTCTTTAAAATATTTGGGAAAGTAAACTTTTGCCAATTATGATATACAAATTCTGAGCTAAGAAAAGGTAGATTTTGCGGTACAACTATTGACAATGGAACATAAGTTATTAATTTATCTGAAAAGTATTTCTGTCCTCCGGATTTATAAATCTTAAATCGTTGTGAAAGTATTGATTTATTTTTCATTAAAAAATGTAAGGGAGAAATAGGATCTGAAATAAATGCTACATCCCAACCTGCTTTAACAAATTCCTTTGCAATAGAATGTGTCCCGACTTGCGAAGGTGATGTCCAATGGTTTGCAGCTAAGATTAAAACTTTTCTTTTCATCTTATAATTCTTAATCCCCTAAGATAAAAAATATGTGATAAGTATTATCTTTAGACACGAAATATTTTTTTATTGTAAAGACCTGTTCCATGGCTTTCTTAATTGCATTCATTGAAAAATCTTTTTTTCCGACTTCCCAATAATGTTGACCGTCGAATTGATGTTTTTTATAAAATTTTGGAATGAGACATTGAATACTAATATCATGAACTATTGGCAAATATGATGAGAATTTGAATTTTAAATTAGCATAAGGCAAACTAATAATAGCTTTTCCTTTGCTGACTCGTTTTATTTCTTTAAGAATAAATACAAATTTATCAAATGGGAGATGTTCCAAAACCTCAAAACAGGTTACAATATCAAAGGAATTATTTTTAAATGGTAAAGATTCAATATTCCCTTGAACATCAGGCCTTAGACTGAAATCAAAGTCAAGCCCTGTATATTTAATATCTTCAGGTAAAAGTTTTTCTAATACCTTTCCACCAACTCCAATATCTAAAATTGAATGTGGATTTATTTCGGTTATTAACTCCAATTGAGTGTGATAAGAAAGAAACCGATCTTTATCAATATAATCCACAAAATTATAGTGCGCTATATCAACTTGGGATTTCATAGACTACTTTTAAGTTTTCTTTGGACAAAATAATAAGTTACAAGTTTACTGGTTATTGAAACAAATAAAATACTGTAAATTACGCCTATAAATCCCAATTTTGTAGCAAGAAAAAATGCCAGTAAAACATTCAATATACCAAACGGAATAGTTATTAAACTATACTTAGCATAACCGGTAGCAATTAAAAAAGGCTGCGAAAGAATACTGGTTGTAAGAAGTAATGGTAAATGAAAAATTAATATATTAAAAATAATTGAGAAATTTTGAGTATTGTATTTAGGTAAAAATGTTTCAATTAGGCTTGGCAATATAAGCCAAAGTAAAAAAGCTATTATAATCGAAATCGGAAATACATAGATTATCATTCTATTAAAATATGAAACAGCAATATTCTTTTTTTTCTCTACAATTAATTCTGTTACTCTCGGCGAAATTATTTGACCGAATACAAGGAAAGGAAAAGCTAGCAACATAAAAATTTTGTCAATTATTTCAACAAATCCGGTTTCATTGAAATAACCAAATTTTCCTAATATAATACTATTTGCTTTTGAATATAAAAAATGACCAAGACCTGAAATACCGATAATAATTGAATATTTCCAGATTACCGCAAAGAGCTTTTTGTCAATTGTAAAAGAATAATTTTTGTAACTAACTGCAAACAGAATAAATAATAGGAAGTAATAAAGGTCCAAAGCCAGGAATGTGCCGACCAGTCTATATTTGCTTATTAAGAAATAAGTCGCTGTAACCGATATTGCTCCGGCAATAAGAGCAATTACCGTCAGGATTTTGAATTTTTTTAATCCTAAATAAATGCCGTCGTACAAAGAAGAGAAGGGCAAAAAGAAAAATAAAGGAAGCAAATATTTTATGTAAATATAGTTTTTACCAACAATCTCTTTCTCGAAAGAAATAAATAAAAAAGTAAGAATAACAATAATGGAAAATAGAGTAAGAGCAGCATTAAAAAAAATAGCCTTAACCTTTTCAGGATCACTAATATTGAATTCCGCTACAAACTTTGAGACCGCTTTGGAAATTCCAAAATCTGCAAATAGAGAAAACAAAAAACCAAATGCGATTGTGTAAGTATAAATTCCTAATTCTTCGGGTGTAAGCAGCTTTGCTGAGATAAATAAAATTAAAAAAACTACACCTTGTCTACTTCCCAATTGTAAAGCACGCCATATATAATTTTCAATATGACTTTTTCTGGTATGAAAAATTTGTGCAAATTTTGCTTTCAAATTGGTCTGAATTTTAGTGTATGTTTTAAGATATTTTATAAGATTTTATGTAATTTCAACATTGAAACATAATAAATTGAATTAAAAGAAGTTTACATGAAGGAAATATTTAGGATTTCATCTATAATTATTGCAAAGAATGAAGCGCAAAACATTCGGCGGTGTATTGAAAGCCAGATTAATTGTATAGATGAAATTATTGTATTGATAGACAAGGACACAAACGATGAAACCGTAGAGATTGTAAAGTCTTTTCCTAAAGTTAAATGGGAAATAATTGAATGGATGGGATACGGTAAAACAAAGCAGTACGGTGTTGATAAATCGGAGAATGAATGGATACTTTGGATTGATGCGGATGAAGCAATTACACCCGAATTGGAAACAGAACTCAATAAATTTAAGAATTTAACTCCATCTTTTAATGCATACCAAGTTTCACGCAGAGCATATTTCTTAGGAAAATGGATAAAACATAGCGGGTGGTATCCGGGATATGTTATCAGGTTGTTTAATAAGCAATTTGCCCGTTTTAGTCTGAGCGAAGTGCATGAACATTTACTTGTTGAAGGAAATATAGGAGAGTTAAATAACGATTTGGAGCATTATACCGATCCGAATATTTTTCATTACTATGAAAAATTTAACAGGTATACTTCTCTCGCAGCTGCCGAATTGAAAACAAAAGGAAAATCTGCAAAATTAAACGATCTGCTTCTTCGTCCGTTTTTTATTTTCGTAAAAATGTATATCTTAAAACAAGGATTTCTTGACGGTATACAAGGGTTTATGTTAGCTGTATTTTCTGCAAATTATGTATTTACAAAATACAGTAAGCTTTGGGAATTGAAAAAAAGAACTAATTAGGATTTAAATAATGACCATTGGAATAATACCAAATACATCGAAATCGAACATTTGGAAGATTGTTAAAATTTTAGTCCAAAAACTTGAAAACGCCGGACTAAATTTTTTAATCAGCGAATCTATAATGGATTCCGAATATATTGGTGATCAGAAGCTTAACGGGGCAGTGATCTTAGACCATGATGAACTATTTGAGCAAAGTGATGTAGTAATTTCTATTGGCGGAGATGGTACAATGCTTAATACGGCTTTTGAAACCCGAAAAACCGAAACGCCACTAATTGGAATAAATTATGGGAAATTAGGGTTTTTAGCGGAATTTGATATTAATAATATTGATACTCTGGTTGATAGTTTAAAAAAGGGAAACTTTGTTGTAGAAGAAAGAATGGCATTAGAAGGATTTTGCAGAGAAGATCTTGACGAAGATTTATATGCTGTAAATGATATTGTTATTGATAGAGGAAGATGGCCTAAAATGATTGAGATGGAAGTTAAAGCGGATGATGAATATGTATCCACATTTTCTGCGGACGGGATAATTATTGCCACTCCAACTGGATCGACCGGTTATTCGTTATCAACAGGGGGACCAATAGTAAGCCCTAAATCGGATGTTATAACTTTAAGTCCCATCTCTCCGCATACATTAACTATGAGACCTTTAGTATTGGCAAGCAGCCAAAAAATATCAATAACGGCGCGTTCGCCCCACACTACTATTCAAGTAATCTGCGACGGGCAGCGTGTTAACTATTTTAAACCGCCAACAACAATTGAAATTTATAAAAGCAAGAAGCATATAAAGTTGGTGCACACAAAAAATAACAACTATTTTGAGATCCTTAGAAATAAATTATTCTGGGGATTAGACGTAAGAGCAAATAAAAAGAATGATGAGGTATAAAATGAAATTATCAATATTTATAATATTAATGTTTAGCATTTCCACAGCATTTGCACAACAGAAGCATAAGTTAACCGTTGATGCAAGAACCGGTAAACCTATGCTGATGGGAGAAGTTAATCGTAAAGCATTTCAAGATTCAAGTTTTGCTTCTTGGTTTAATACTCAATATAAATTTTATAAACCTGATACTAAAACCGAAGAAGCGCTTGTTCCCGGATTAAAGGATAAAAAGATTGAAATAGTGATGGGTACTTGGTGCAGTGATAGCAGAAGGGAAGTGCCAAGAGTTCTAAAAGTTCTGGATGAAGCGAATTTCCCGGACAGTAGTTTGGAAATTATTACCATAAACAGGAAAATTAAATCAATTGATAATAAAGTTGACAGCTTGCATATCAAAAGAGTTCCTACAATTATTGTTTATGAAAACGGGAAAGAGCTGGGAAGAATAATTGAGTCGCCTATAGAAACTCTGGAAAAGGATTTAGAAAATAT
>CBEVZC010000091.1:0-12289 GCA_965554225.1 uncultured bacterium
ATTATTTTAATTATTATTTTTAGGATCTTTAGAGAATTAAGCGTAAAAGCTTAATTCTCTTTATGAAAAATATATTACTGCGTAAACCAACAGTGCAAGATGTAAAAGGATCAAACCGCCAATTAACGAATTTTTCATCATTAATTTTCTCTTATATTTTCTATCCTCTTCTATTGCTTTTTCGCTGTAATAATCCCCTTTACTTGGATTCCATTGAGGATTTGATAAAGGTTGTTCGATATAATTTTCCATATTTGCTCCTTTTTTCAATTATAACGGTTAAAGAAAATTCTCTGTAAATCAACGTGCAAAAAATAATGGAAAAACAAATCCCTTTAGTGATTCAACTCACAAACTCTTTTTTTTATCATTAGTAGAGAAAAAACATGTATTTTTAAATTTGCGGATTTTTTTTTGATACATTAAGATAATTTTATAATTATATAAGAAATCTTTACTTTTTAGTGTAAATTCCTTGAAAAAAATACAAAATAGTATTAGTTTACGATATAAAATATTTTTTTTATTAACAAGTGAGAAAAATCATGACTGCCCGAAAATTAGCCCAGGAAATGTCCACTTTAACATGCGAACTTGCTAGAGCATGTAACGAAAAAGAGAAGAATTTTGCAGCACAATTTAATCTTACTCCGGCAGAGTTTAGATGTTTAAGATTATTTTCAAACAATGATTCGTTACCAATAAAATTCCTAACTAAAGCATTAGGCATTACTCCTGGTAGAACCACGCATATTTTAACTTCGTTGGAAGAGAAAAGACTTGTAAAAAGAAGAGCTGATCAAAAAGATAAAAGGAATATGATCGTCGAATTAACAGCCAAAAGTAAACCTTTTATAAAAAATCTTAATGAAAACCATATCAAAATTCACGAAGAAATTTTACAGCATATTAAGAAAAATGACCGTGAAGTTATTGTAAAAGCTCTTAAAGAAGTTATTGATGCTTTAAGTAAGTGGACGGATAAGAAAAAATAATTTAATTGATTTTATACCGTAAAATTGAGCTGTGTAAATCACAGCTCTTTTTGTTTTAAAACCGGACTAATATTCTTATTAATAATTTCATCAATATGAGAATTAAAAATTTTTACAAACGATAGAGAATACTTTCCCTTTATTTCAAGCAGAAATATTAGGAAAATAGGCAAGTGTTCAATCCATACAAAATAATTCCATCTGTATACTAGTTGAAAAAGAGGTAAAAAAGCAGCATACATCAAAAACGATGCTCTTGGATAAAAAACCAATAAAAGCGCTGCCCAAGTGTAATACCAAGGAAATTCGGTTGGACTGATAAAAAACATCCATGCAGTAACCAAAAATATTTTCAGAAAAAAGTTAGAATTGGTTGGGTTATTTTTGAATGCGTAGTAAAATACAATTAAAATCAACAATATTACTATGATCCACCGTGCAATGCATAAACTACAGCTGTAATTTGTTGGAAATAAAAATAGGAACCATTGTATAATCAGATTAATAACCTGATACAAGGCATCATTATTTTCCCAACTGGTTGTATATTTAATCAATCCGAGAGATTCATCCAGTTTAGTTGAAATTACAGGCCAAGAAATTATTGCGGAAATTGCAATTAAAAGTAAAATACTAGAGATCAGTAATGACTTTTTATTCTTTATTTTGGTAAGGACAAAAGGAAATATAACTATAGGCCAAATCTTAAATCCTACTGCTAGTGCAATAAATAAAGTGTAATACAAATATCTTTTCTTTATAAACATCAATAACGCAAGCAGCACAAATGGAAATGCAAGAACGTCCATGTGTCCGGCATTAAAGAATTCATGGATTACAATTGGATTAAGCCAGTAAAATAAACTAAAATATTGCGGTAATTTCGATTCGCGTAAAATAATCAAAACTAAGAACAGAGTTATTATATCAAAAATTAGCAGAATGAATTTCCAAGCAGTTACATTCCATGGACTGATTTTATAGGATAATGCAAAAATTATCTGAGAGAAAATTGGATAGATAGTTCTTAGGTATCCGTTATTAATTTTATATAATATTTGGTTCGAACTATCTGCCAGCTTGGTTATTTTTTTTATCTCCGCATTATCGGATTCTCTGCCCTGCAAAATTTCTAAAGGGCTGTATTCATATGGATTAATTCCATTAGCAGTTACTGCACCATCCCATAAATATCTGTAAAAATCATCTTCTAATATTGGTTCGGAGAAGATAAGAGTTACGCGAACAAGAAATCCAATTGCTAAAATTGTAAAAAAGATTTTTTTTGATGTTTTGAATTTGATAAGAGAAATTGCAAATACAAGAAATACTATTCCCAGTAAAATTCTACTAACTACAAGCATTATAACAGAGTTATTACTTGGATTAGCTTTAAAGGTAAGATCATTTGAAAAATATAAAATGGCAAAGGAATAAAATAATAGAACAAAAGGGTATAAAAAATACGTAAAGAATTTTGTTTTTCTTAATTCAGAATCGGGAATCATATGGGTAATTTATAAAAAAACATAATTTAAAACTTACCTTTTATTCTTTCTTTGGAAGGCAGAATTTCCAGACAAGTTGTCCACCATCCGGTCTCGATTGTATCGATAAATTCCTTCGGTAATTTTTCGGCTTTCATTTCTTCGGCAAGTAATTCATAATCGTATGAGATACGTATATATTCCGAAGTAACTTTCCCATCGTTTTCAATCTCCAGAATAGTATAACCGACTTCCGTAGTTCCGTCATTTTCCGGTCTTCCGATAACCCCGACATTTACAAAAAATTTATCTTCCGGAACTTCTCTCCTCCAATGAATTCCCGTATGAGTTGTACAAATTACATCGGCATTGTAATCTTTAAAAAGTTTAGATAAGAAATGAGTAGGAGTTGTTGATTCCCAAAGGAATTCATTTGTTAAACGCGGAGAGCCATGGCAAATTAATATTTTTTTCCCATTTACTAATAGCCTAATTTCCGGCAATAAATTCTTAAGCCATTTTTTGTTCTGTTCGTTAGTGTTATCATAAGTGTATTTATAACTTAATCTAGCATAATAATTATCGCGTGGGTCAGTATAACCGCACGCACAATCATCAAGATGATTACCAATTGAATGATCATAATTTCCTTGTATAACTTTTACATTATTGTCAATCAATAATGGAAACACCTTATCAGGGAAAGGTCCGAATGCACCTAAATCGCCAAGACAAAAAATATCCGTAATTCCCTTTGACTGCACATCTTCGATTGTTTTTTCTAATGCAAGATGATTACTGTAAACTCCGCCAAACAAAGCTATTTTATTACTCATTTCCGCTTCCCGAACTAAAATTAGAACAAATAGCACCGTATAAATAACAAGTATAACACGCTTGATGTGCCAACTTATAACTTTTCATTGAATCACTTAAAGTCTTCCCCAGAATAGCATCGGGTGCTTCAATTAAGATAGGACAAACTGCAATTCCTCTATTTGTAACAACTCTACTGTTTGAACACAGCAAATTACTCTCTTCATATCCTTCCATCATTTCTTCGGCAACATATTCATATTTATCATAACCTTTTGTTCTAACTTTTTCCTGACCGATTTTAATTGACGGCAGAATTTTTATTCGCGGTCTATTGTAGCCATGGCTTTTTAAAAGTTTTACAAATCCTTTCAAAACCTTTTCATCTTCAGATTCTTCCCAAGTTTTGGTAACTGTAATAATTGGAAGGAACCCGTTGTTGAATAAATTTTGTACGCCCTGCATTGCTTTTTTAAAAACACCTTGTCCTCTAATTGCATCGTTCATTTCCTCGGTGTAACCATCAATACTAATTCTAATTTCAAGTGAGTAGATGCTATTTTTCTCAATCCCGGCAAGTCGTTTGGCTGTTTCCTCTTTTATCAACATACCATTTGAAAGAACTGTTACCGGACCAAATTCCATAATATATTCTATCATATCTAATAAATGTTTGTTCATAAAGGGTTCGCCGCCGGTGAAGTAATACTCTTTAACGCCAATGTCCATCGATTCATCAACGCTTCTTTTTACTTCGTCAAATGTTAGGAACTCAAAGTTGTGATTAGTAGGACTACAGCTTATAAAACAGTGGTGACACGCTATATTACATAGTGTGCCGCTGACTTGAAACCATAGATTGTCGAGCGCTTTTAATTCGACTTTTGGAAAATTTATTTCAACTGTATTATTACTCAATTAAGCTCTCCTTTTCATAAAGAAATAAGGAATGAAAAATAATATAAAAATAATAATCGTTCCGTAAATATTTATAGCAAGTAAATCTGCATATTTACCGGTTGTTAAAAATAACGATTTTGGCAATAATCCAAATGTCAAAACCAAGCCGGAAATAATTCCGGACCAAACAGCTAAATGAAATGAAATTTTCGGCATGTCTAATTTCCAGAATAAAAATACCGGTGCGAGACCAAGCACCATTGTTCCGCTAATGGTTGTGGCCGAAAGTATTTCAGGTGTAAAAAACAAAGGAATTGTTCCGCCAACAGCAGTAATAATCATTGCCCATCTGCCTTTTGACACGGTGGGTATTGATTTCTTAGTAATATCAACAATAGCTAATTTAGAAACTGATGAAAATGTTGAATCAAGAGTTGAAGCAGCAGAAGTTATCATAATAAAGTTCATCAAAACCATCATTGGAATACCGAATGTTTTTGAAACCTCAACGGCGGCTTGTCCCGAAACTCCTATATACTTTCCATAAATTCCAACGAAACTAAAAAGTAGAATTATTATAAATCCACCGGCTGTTGCTGCCATAAAACTTTTAAGCGTTGTTTTTCTATCGGATATAAATCCTCTATCTGTCATAACCGGATCGTGAAACGGATAGCTAAATATCTGAATCAATGCAACGAAGAACAAGTTTAATCCCATCGACATTGTCCATTCACCGGACATTACAAAAGGCTTAACTGAACCTTGGTTTGGAATTATAATACCGAGAACTACGACCAGAAGAACCGCAAATAGAACTGCTTGTATCATATCCGTAATCAATGAACTTCGTAATCCACCTTTAACTGAATAAGCTAGAGTTAATAAAGTAAAGACAATAATAGCTAATATATATTGAGTCGATCCGGCTGCACCGAAATATGTACCAATTACCGCAGTATTTGACCAAACTTCATTAAGCAACCTTATACCAATTAGAACTGCAAATAATTTTACGGCTGCACTTCCGTATTTACCTTTTACAAAGTCCGGTAAACTTTTAACATCCAATTTTTCACGAATCTTGTAAATTACAATACCTGCAACCAAAAAAGAAAAATAATAAGTTGCATAAGCCAATCCGCCAACAATTCCAAAACTAAGTCCCAGATTGGCAGCATTTGTAACGGATTTAGCAAATATCCAAGATATAATTAAACTTAGGGTTAACATCCAGAATCCGGGTTGGTGTTCTTCCTTATCAACACCTTGGAAAAAACTTTTAACCGATGAAACTTTAGGTGAAATTACAAACAAAATTAAGGAAGAAAGGATCAACAAAATCCATTGCCAGGTTAAAACATTATCCATAATTTCCTCCTAGAATTTTATTTGTAACATAGTTAACAATTGTAGTGCGTCATCTTTACCGTTCAATCTTCCTGTTAAGCGGCTGTTTTTATTTGCCTTGTCGTAAACTAAGTCAATTTGCAATCTAAATATTCCGTCTTTATAAATGTTAGTGCCAACTAGAAATGTGTTTAAATTATTTGGACCACTTATCTGTGAGGCATATTCAGCATATCTTGAAGTTTCATAACGTCCTACAAGCTGAACACCGTCGCTGGTATTCCCGGAAAGAAAATATCCAAGTTCTAAGTAACCACCGATAAGTCTTTTAATTTGATTTACGGTAGAAAGGTCGTCTAAGAAGTGATATTGAAATCCTTCTCCTCTAAACATGAACGCATTTTTAATGTACTCGAACTCCGCTAAATAGCCAAAACGTTTTCCCTTAACATTTGCTTCATTAAAATTTGAAAAAGTATGATCGGCGAGTTTTAATTTTTGTGCTTCTTCCTTTGCGTAACTAAGCGCTGCACCAAACTTTAAATTCTTAACGGTCTTAAACCTAACTCTTCCTTGAACCTCTTTTGCATCGTTGTTTTCTTTTAGGTTTTGAGATGCTTTCCCGTTACCATTTGTTAAGCTTAAATAGTATTCAAGGGAATTAGTACTTCCCAAAAACATTATTCCGTATTGTGTATCTAAACCGGGCAATAAAAACATGGAATTCAAACCCGCATATCTCTCAACTGTGCTTAAGCTTCTTGATGATCTATTATTTTCCGGTGAGAAGGGGGATATAAATTTCCCGACCCGAATTTTGTTATTCTTATAATACTGTACATCTACTTGAGCTAGCACGAGTTCGGTTCGTGAGCCTCTTCCGTCAAATTCAAAAAACATTTGATACTTTTTTAAATAGTCGAAAATTAAATCTACTCTTGCTCTTCTTACAAAAAACGCATCTTGTACCGTATTATTTTCATGCTGCTGATGATATGTAAATGTACTTTGAATATATCCAAGCAATCTTAAACTCCATTCCTCTTTCTCGTTGCTTAATTTTACTCCCGCTCCGGGTTTGTAACTTAATTTTTGACTAAATACATTACTTTGGAAAACTACTAATAGGATTCCAAATAGAAATAGTGATTTTCGTGAACGCATATTCATTCCTATAATTTAGATTTTTTGAATTAATAATTATGTAGAAACTGAATTAGATTGAGTTGGAATGAATAGGTGGGGGAAGTTGAAAATTTGTGATGAGCGTAAAGAAATTCGTTTTCATTAAAAACTTTTGTTCAAGACAACATATTTTAATTTTACAGAATAAAGCAAGATGTATAAAATACTCTTTGAAAAACTCAATATATCTTTTACTAAATTCTTTGAGTATGCTAAAACTATCAATATCATCCAATTTTACAAGCAGCTTTAATTTCAACTTACAATTATGAATATTTTGGATTAACTTGTTCGCAACAAACTTTGTTGACCAAGGAATTCCGTTAAATAATTCTCTGTTAAACTCCGTAAAACCATGAAGATAAAATCCGCCGTCATTCGAAGGACCAATTACAACATCGTTATTATCAAGCTTATTAAAAGCATTTTGTATAATATTTGAATTTAGATGTGGTGTATCATTGCCAATAACAATTATTTTATCGTAGTTTTGTTTATTTACATAATCCAACGTAGATAAATATTTTTCATGGAAGTTTTTACCTTTTTGATAAATTACTTCTTTGAAAGAACTAAGATGTTTTTGAAATACAGACGGGATTTTTTCAGACAGCTGCTTGTTTGTAGAAATAAACAAATCTATATTATTGCTCGTCGCAGCTTTAATTGCGACTTCAATTGTTCTTAAGTTAAGCGATTCAACTACTTTGAGAGAAAGATCCTTAGAGGGAGCTAACTTCTTCTTTAAAGAATCTAAATATGGCTGCTGTGCAAAGAATATAAGTGCTTGTTTAATTTTAAATACCTCAGACTAATTTAATTTGGTACTTAATTTTACAAAAAAATAAATGTTAAAATGTAAGGTTGACGACTATTTTATTTTGATTTCAAGAAAATATATAAAATTCTAATTAAAAGTTATTTAAAATGAAAAAGGCGCCGTTTAGACGCCTTGAATATAAAGAATTATAATTGGCTATTTACTCGAAAATGCATACCCAACTTCAACTTGGAATTGACTCATTTCAATTTCAATTGTCTGTTGATTAGGAGCTTCAAATACGTTTGCACCGCTTACAGAATTCGACGGAGCGTACATGAAAGCTACACTAATTTCATTTGAATTATTTATTTTCTTAGTTACACCAAATGTAATATGTTGTTGAATAACTGCAGGGGCCAATATATTAAATAGCACTTCGCTCTCTTTAACCGGATTATCACCATAAGAATAACCGGCCATTAAAGTCCAATCTTCTACTTGATACAAAAGACCAAGTTTGTAAATCATGATATCATCCCAGCCAAAACCGGAGCCGTTATCGGCGCCTAAAGGGACATGATTAGGATTTGGTGTATAGTCAGCAGGGTTTTGAGGATCTCCGCCTTGGTTTAAGAATGCGGGTGGTAAAGCTTGTGGATCAATTGGATTTGCGATAGAATTAACGCTACCATATAAAATTTGTTGAACATCTACAGCAATTGTAAAATTTTTTGTTGCGTCAAAAGCAAGTCCTACATTCCAAGTTGAAGGGATATCAAATTTTCCGTGTTCAGCAAATAGACCTTTGTATTCATCAAATTCGCTCATACTTGTTTTTAATTGGTAAGAAGCGCCTAAAGCTAAATTTGGTAATAATCTTCCCTGATAACCAACTCTAAATCCGACACCAGTAGAAATGCTGTGTTTATTACCGGACAAGTTAGCAGGATCGCTGGACATTCCCATCGCACCGAACATTCCTAATCCTTTAGCTGCAAATCTTTGCCATGCAAAAAGACCGGTAATACCAATTGCTTGCGTTTCACTTAATTTAATAGAATAAGTGAGGCCAAAATACATTTGTTCTAAATTTACTCCGGCATCAGGAGAATTGGGGTCGCCGAAAATAGGTTTTGGATAATCGGTATTCATTCCTCCGTTTCCAAACAATGCTGCACCAATTGCCATTTTATCATTCAACATCCAGTTGGCACCGAGTGAAGGCATTGGGAATCCGTTTGATTCACTTTCCGTTACTCCGGGAGCTAAGCCGAAGGTACCTGGAAAACCTGAAGGATTTCCCGTTACGGTAAATTGACGACTTGGACTAAAATATGCAAAGTTCACATCGTATCGAGTTCCTATAAAGGCTAATCCGGCAGGGTTTGAAGCTGCGCCAAATGTACTTAACGATAAAGCCGTTCCGGCGCCTGCTAGTGCACTATACTTAATCCCATATCCATGCCTAAAATATCCACCGGTTGCAAATATTGATTGGGCTGTTAAACCAACTATAAGTACAACTACTGCAGAAATTGTGAGTATTTTTGATTTTTTCATAACAATAATTCCTATAATGATTTTTAATTAGTTATTTGAAATAAATTAGTTTTTAATCTTTATATTCTTTCCCTAATAAAGCTCTTCCAATAGATTCATCTAAAATACCGGGCATACTCATGTGATTCATAAATGCGCTCATTCCGGCATCCCAGAAGTACATATCCATTCTAAACATTTCCCTGGGTGTGTAGACTGAAATTCCATCTTTCCCTTGAATAACTAAAACTTCAACAGGGTATGCTGCGGCGTGATCAATTCCCGGACATGAATTAGTATCGTTTTCTCTACTGCTGCCGGCAATGTCAAACGATAGACCTTCTGTTCGCGGTCGTGTTAAACCAAGTAAAACGGCTTTTGAGTCGGGAGAATGAATTTCACCGACAATTCTCCATTTAAGCACCTTAGGTGAAGCAGTATATCGATAATCAATATCATCTTTATTCGGAACAAAGAGATTAATATTCGTTTTAATCTTTTTCATAAAATTTTTAATGTTCGTTTCTTTTTGTGTTGAATATATTTCAGGGAATTGATCTTCATCGGTAAAAAATGTTAAATGTCCTACCATCATAAACATATCTTTTGAAGCTTCCCTTAATTCTTCATCATCGCGAATAGGCTCCATAGACTCTTCAATGTTTTTCCCAAGGTTACTTTCATGAATTAATTTTACGATGTGTTTCTTGAAAGCCTTGGTCTTCTTTATAACCTCATTATATTCCTTTTCCTGGTCATTATCCCACAAATCATTAAAAACAATCATGTTAATAGTTACGGGGTCTGCAATTTCTACTTGAACACCAGCGGGAGTTTCATAAATACCTATACGTAGAAATGCTGCAGCTAAATATTTATTACCGTAAGAGGTAAGCATTTTTACATAATCCGGTGATGAAAACACAATAATTTTTGCTTTCAGATTGCACTGTTCGGTTTTTTCTTTTCTTACAATATCCGGTGTAGCAATATTGTAATAATTGTAAACCGTGAAGCCTTCCGCTTTAACTTTTTCTAATAATACTTGACCGACCGAATCGATATTTCTGTTAATATTACTTATAGTATGAACGTAAATTCCGTGTTCCGAACTCAGGACAGTACTAAACAAAACAAACACAAACAGAATAGTAAATTTTTTCAGCATATTAGTCTCCTTTAATAATCATTATTTTATTTTAGTAAATACTTTAACTACATATTTAAACTTTACGTATTGCTTCCCTCGTTATGCCTTACAAATCTTACTAAGACACAATTAAATCTTTTAACATTTCTTTTATTATATCACAGTTTGAGGACTTTCTATAAACGTCGCAAGTGTAGCAATTCTTATCTTGGCAGTAATCGTTAGTGTGTCGTAAAGTCCAGCATGGTGTACCGTGACTGTTATATGCATCGCAGTTTTCCCTTTCATCAACAGGACAATGTATAACTCCCCAACACGGTATTAATGAAAGTATTCTTTTAATTCCCTCAATGCTTAGCTTTTGTTCTTTTATTGCTTTTCTAATACACCGTATATGTTCAAGATCGTTTTCTGAAAAAAGTCGATGACCGCTTTGCTTTTTAAAAGGAATAAGTAATCCTTCTCTTTCGTACATTCTAACCGTATGAACAGAGATATTCAATATCTTTGCTGCGGAACTGATTGTATAAATAGGTAGTGCCGGATCTATTGACATTTTACTCTTTTGAAAATTGATATTTTTGAATATCAACTTTCTTGCCAAATATAAATGTCCATTTTAAGAGTTGAATTTTGAGAATTTATCTTATGATTTATCAATTCCAAGAAAATAAAAACACACATTTTACTATTATGAAGAATAATAAGCTTTTATATCTTATTAAATAACATCAAATAATATATTAAATCTCTACTTCTGTTATAATTAGAAGATAAAAACTGCTTTTATGCTGAAGATATAAGATTTCACTTGAAAAAATATTCCTTCAGTTGGGGAAAAATTTCCTTATCAATTGAGAAACTTATAATGCTGCTGCATTCAAAATAAAATACAAACTTGATTAACGAAGAATGCTTATATGTAATCCTTCTCCGTACATTCCGTCTTCTACATTTCTTAAACTTTCCTGGAATAATGCTCCTTTTGTTAACAGCCGTTCAAGTTCAGCTTGAGAAAATTTCTTAGAATCAGAAAGTTCCAAAAACAACATATTCATATAACCGCGAATAATATAAAAACTACCAAGGTCGAAGTAATTGTTAATTACCGACATAAATTCAATAGCATCAACAGCATGTAATTTACCGGTTATATCTTCTTCTTTAGCCACGGAACTCCAGAGCACTTTTTTTTCAAGATAAAGCGCATAATAAATCTCGGTTAAAGGAAAGCCTTCCGCTATTCTATCTATTCCGACCTTTTGAAAATAATTAGCTGCATCATCATTAGATGCACCTGTTTCTAACCAATTTAACAAATTGGTAAATAGTCTTTGCCCTCTTTGAAAAAGTTCTTCCGGAGAAAGCGCACGGTATGTTTGGAGATATTGACACTTGTTTACTTCTTTTGTCCACTTGTTGGCAAGGTTATCAACTTTCTTTTCGACTATTGCAATCAAACTTTCGTAAACCATTTTTACCTCCTATTTATTGATATAAAAAGATAATCGATTAATTCAATTCTGTCAATAGCTAATTGCAAATTTATGTCTTTTTCTCCTTATAAACTGATTCTATTTTTGTCATTTTAATAGCTTCGTTAAACACAGTATCAACATTTATTTGTCTTATGCAAATCGAGCCGTATTCGAAAGTGCCGGGAAGTAAATTTAAGCATTTATCACTTGGACAAGTCTTGCATATCTGACTAGTTGTTAACGATTTAATATTTTTCCCTTCTGAATATATACGCCAAGCTTTTGTGTGGTGCTTCCTAAAAATTGCTAAGGATTTAGACCCGACGGCAATTGCTAAATGTCTTGGACCGGAATCATTAGTAATACATAAGTCTGAAAAACTAAAAACTCCTGCTAAATTATCTAAATTGGTTCCCGTTTTTAATAAAATAGGCTTGCAGTTTACAGTTTTCAAAATCTCACTTATTATTGGTTCGTCAAAAATTCCTCCGCATAGTATTACTTTTATACCTTTTCCCATAAGTTTATCAATCAGTTCAGCGTAATTCTCCGGTGGCCAAATTTTATAATTTCCGCTTGCTCCGGGATGAATGGATATTACAGTATCATCAATACTAATTTTATTA
>CBEVZC010000092.1:0-11610 GCA_965554225.1 uncultured bacterium
AGAGATCTTGTATAATTCTAAATAAATTATTTTGGTATTTGGAGTTATGTTAAATTATCAACAACAATTCACACTTGTTAGAGAAGCAGCTAATTAAAGAGAATATTTATGTACCAAATAATTATTATCGGCGCCGGTCCGGCAGGATTAAGCATGGGTGTTGAAGCCCGCAGTTTTGGAGTACGGGAAGATCATATCTTAATTTTGGAAAAAGCACACGAGCATTCATTTACAATTAAAAAATATTATGCGGAAAATAAAATTGTTACAGCCAATTATAAAGGATTTACTCCTACTTGTACCGGCGTTATGTGTCTTTCAGATTCTACTAAACAAGAAACCATTTCATACATGGATAGAGCAATTGAAGATTATAAATTAAACACTCACTACAATGAAACGGTTCATAAAATTGAAAGAGATAATGAGAAGCAAAAATTCAAACTCTTTACGGATAAAAACGTTTACGAATCAACCGTAGTTGCAATTGCAGTTGGAATATTAGGCAAGCCAAACAAACCTAATTATAAATTACCATCATCTTTAAGAAAAAAAATTCTTTTCGATATAACAACATTTGAAATTAAGAATTCAAAAGTTCTGGTTGTAGGCGGCGGAGATTCGGCTTCGGAATATTGCCAATTTTTAGTTGAAGAAAATGATGATGTTTTTCTTAGCTACAGAAAAGAAAATTTCAGCAGAATGAATGATATCAATCATCAAAGTATTACAACATTATCCGAAAGAGGAAAGGTAAAATTATTACTCAACTCTAACATATCTGAAATAGCGGAAGATAACGGAAAACCAAAAGTTATTTTTACCGAGCCGGAAATAGAGCCAATTGTTTTCGACTATGTAATTTACGCTTTGGGAGGAACCACGCCTCACAATTTTTTAAAAATGATTGGTATTGAATTTAACGGTCCCGAACCTGTTTTGAAAGAAGGATACGAAACAAACATTCCCGGATTATTCTTAATTGGAGACTTAAGCGCAGGTAAAAAGGGCGGATCAATAGTTTGGGCTTTTAATTCCGCAAATACTGCAATGAAAAAAATATGTACAAATTATTTGCTCTGCGAGAGAGAATAAATTGCTTTCGGAATACACATATAACAATATAATCGAAAAAACATTGCCCTTTCTTTCATCGCCTAATGAAAGAGTAAGATCAAAGATAATGCAGTTCGGTGCTCTTGCCGAACTTCCCAAAGGAGCTTTAATTTTTGATGAAGGTGCCGCCTGTACAAATCTTGCAATTGTACTTTCCGGAAAAGTACGTGTTTTTAAGCTCAACGAATCCGGTAGGGAAATAAGTATTTACAGAATTGATAAAGGGGAAAGCTGTATTTTAACTATTTCTTCTATTTTAAGCGATTTAAAATTTCCCGCAACCGCTGTTGTGGAAGAGGATTTAACCGCTCTTATGCTGCCGGCTGATGTATTTAAGGATTTAGTTGACATTGACGAGAAATGGAGGAATTATACTTTTAGATTAGTAAACCAACGGCTTGCAAATGTAATAACCGTTGTTGAGGAAGTGGCTTTCAGACGAATGGATGAACGAATAGCAGAATTCCTAATGTCCAAAATAAAAGATGGTAATTATGAATTGACAATTACTCATAAGCAAATTGCCGATGAACTGGGAACACACAGGGAAGTTGTAAGCCGGATCTTAAAGGATTTTGAAAAAGAGGGATTTATTCAACTTGCTAGAAATAAAATTAAAATTCTTCACGAAATAATTTAGTAAACTAAATTTCACTCGTCAACGGTTATGTAACATTATCACTGACAAGGGGAAATATAATTCGTACATTTCAATGTATCAAAATAAATTAGAGGAGTACAAAATGAAAAAGAATGTAGGAAGTGTAGATAAAGTTGTAAGAATAATTCTTGGTTTAGTAATTATTGTTCTTGGTTTTGTTTATTCATCATGGTGGGGATTAGTAGGAATTATCCCGCTGGCAACTGCTTTTATGGGATTTTGTCCGGCTTATTATCCTTTCAAAATTTCGACTAACAAATCAAGTCAGCAATAAATAAAACTTAACAGACTGTCATTGAAAAAATAGAATATTAAATTTTGAAAATTCCTTAATTCAATGACAGTCCAATTCTTTAACGCATAATTACAAATCCGAAAGCACCGTTAAATATACTATCAGGCAAAAGCCTCCTTAGTAAAAGCATTCCCATGGATCCAACCGGATAGTGAAGTTTCCAATTGTTGCTTGATGCTGCACTATATATTGTTTTTGCAACACGTTTGGGAGCAGCACCTTTTTCACCGAAGGAATTCATCATTTTATATGCTTTTTCAAATTTATTTTTATAAACGCTCCCCTTTTTAGAAGTAAACTTCATTGATGTATCGTAAAAATTTGTTTTTATGGGACCGGGCTCTATAATCTTTATCCTTATATTAAACTCTTTTAGTTCATGCTGCAAAGATTCAGAAAATCCTTCCAGCGCCCATTTAGTGCCATGATACAAACTATAATAAGGAAAAGTTACTCTGCCGCCGACAGATGCTACGTTTACAATCGTACCACTTTTATTTGCTCTAAAATGCGGAATGATTTCTCTTACCACATCCATTACTCCAAAAACATTAGTATCAAATTGATCTTTAATTTGCGCATCCGAAGATTCTTCAAAAGGACCAACTAATGCGAAACCGGCATTGTTAATAACCGCATCAATTCTTCCAAATTTATCAATTGTCTGCTGAATGGCTGTTTTTATAGAATCTATATTTTTTACATCCAAATGCAATTTTAACATTTCACTTACTTCATGAAGTTTGGTATTGCGTGATTCGGGATTCCTCATAGTTGCCGTAACATTCCAATTATTTCGGTGAAACAATAAAGCCGTCTCAAGACCAATACCGCTTGATGAGCCCGTAATTAAAACTGTTTTTTTCATAAACTACTCCGCTCTTTTGGTGGTTACTATTATTTGTTTCCTAAACAATAAACCTTCCCTTGTTTAATTGATGTGAATTGAAGATTTGCTCATTATAAAACTTCTTTTCCCTTATTTACATTTTAAAAATCCTTCTCCACTTTACTATTGCCAAAATGTTCTTTAGAACAAAAGGACGTTTGAATTTAACAATTATAAACAATTAATCACTTGTGCGGATAAATAAATCTTGAGGAAAAACTTAAACTAAAAAGAAATCATTTTTTGCAGTTCTTCTTTACTGTATTTTTTTAGAAATAGTTTTTCAACACTGTTTAAAGGATATGTTTCTTTATTAAACAAATAATCAATCGAAATGCCGTCAAACAAGGCACCAAAATAGTATGCTTCAGCTTTGGTGTTTTTTATTCCTATTTGACGAAATATTTTTTCTATCTTCTTAATGAATTTGACTGCGACATCATTAAATAACTCTTTCATCTTTCCGGAAACTTCCGGCTGCAATGCAAAAGAAGTATATAATTTCCAGAATTCCTCGTTTTCTCTAAGATGTTTAAATGTATTTTTAATTATAGTTTCTAAAATTATATAAGGATCACTTACAGTTTTAAATAAAATATCATATTGCTCAAAAAGACTTAATATTAATTCTAGAATTGCTTCGACAAGTTCACTTTTACTGCTGAAGTAATTATATGCAAGCCCCTTACTCACACCCGCTTCTTTTGCTATATCGGAAATGGATGTAGCATAAAACCCTTTTTGCGCAAATAGTTTTAGTCCGGCTTCCAAAATAGTTCTTTTTGTATTCTCTCGAATTTTTTCGAATTGTTTTTTTGTTCTGGGCATTTTTTTTGATTGATTAAATGTTCAGTCATAAATATATTGATTTCCTCCGTATTTTCAAAATATCTTAAATGAAATTATTAAACTTTCCGATTTTACTTGACAAACAATTTTAAAAATGTTAGGTTTTGACTGAACGTTTAGTCAATTATAAAATCCGGTATAAAATGAAAGCGAAAATATTCATAATACTTCTTTTTTTAGTCCCGCTATTTATTAAAGCTCAAGACGCAAAAGAAATCGTAAAAAAAGCCAACGACTTAATAATGGGTAAAACATCTATCGGTCAAAATACTATGATAGTTGAAAGACCTGATTGGAAAAGAGAAGTTTCAATGAAAGTCTGGTCAAAGGGAACCGATTTTTACATGATTTTAATTACTGCACCGGCACGGGAAAAAGGACAAGTATTTCTAAAACGCAAAAATGAAATGTGGAATTGGATGCCTTCAATTGGCAGAATGATAAAAATTCCGCCTTCTATGATGGCACAATCATGGATGGGTTCGGATTTTACCAATGATGATTTAATGAAAGAATCTTCTATTGTAAAAGATTACAACCACACAATAATCGGGGCAGATACAATTGAAGGATATAATTGTTATAAAATTGAGTTAATACCAAAACCTGATGCTGCTGTTGTTTGGGGTAAAATAATTATGTGGGTTTCAAAGAAAGGATATTTAGAATTAAAAGTTGAGTTTTACGATGAAACCGGTTCCTTAATTAACAAACAATTCGGACAAGAAATTAAGAGAATGGGAGGAAGAACCTTACCGACGAAATTAGTTATGATTCCCATGGATAAAAAAAGACATAAGACGATATTAATTATTAATGATATTCAATTTAATAAACCGATTCCGGACAGGTTTTTTTCTTTGCAGAAGATGAAACAGATAAGATAATAGGCTATTCAACCACTTACGTGGTTGTGAATTCTTTATACATGTTTTTTCGTGATGGCGTTAGCCATCAAATGTTTGTAGGGAAAAAATTAAAAGGATATAAACGACAACGCAGTTGTCGAATGTTATTATCTAATTGAGATGAAAATGGCTAATACATTTACACAAATTTACATTCAAATTGTATTCTCAGTAAGGAAGCGGCAGTCATTGATACCAAAAAGCAAAAAAGAAGAATTACACAAATATATCACCAGTATTGTACAAAATAAAAAATGTAAAATGATTGCAATAAATTCTGTTCCTGATCATATTCACATATTTATTGGATTACATCCTTCAATTTGTATTTCAGATTTGGTAAAAGAAATTAAAATTTCTACAAATTCAATGATAAAAGAAAATAAATGGACGAAACAAAAATTTGAATGGCAAGATGGATTTGGTGCGTTTTCTTATAGTAAATTACAAATTGATTCTGTTTGTAAGTATATAATGAATCAAGAAAAACATCATAAGAAAGTTACGTTTAAAGAAGAATATATTAACTTTTTAGAGAAATTTGAGATTGAATATAACCCTAAATATGTTTTTGATATTTAATAAGACTATAGATTCAACCACTAACGCTGATGAATGATTTTGTTATATGTTATTTTTACAAGCATTCGACGGCTCTGTGATCTTGTATAATTGGGCAACAGCGCAGCTGTTGAATATTATTGTTCCACTAAATTTGAAAAAATATAATTTCTCATAACTATGAAAACATTAATAAAAATAGCGTGGCGTAATATTTGGAGAAACAAAAAGAGAACTATCTTAACTATGGTTTCAATATTTCTTGCCGTTTTTCTCTCTCTCTTTACACGGTCAATGCAAAAAGGCTCTTATGCCAATATGATTAACAATGCGGTAAAGCTTTCTACAGGATATATACAAATTCACAAAAAAGGTTACTGGGATGATAAATCAATAAACAATACTTTTACAGACAGTAAAAAACTTGAGTCGATTTTATCAAAGAATAAAAATATAACAATTCATATTCCCCGATTGGAATCTTTTGCTCTTGCCTCATCCGGTAAGCATACAAAAGGAACAATGGTTATCGGCACAAAACCCGGAATTGAAGACAGTCTCAATCACTACTCCAAGAAAATAATCAACGGGCAATACATCGAGGCAAATGATAAAGCTGTAATAGTTGCCGAAAAACTAGCCGAATATTTGCAAGTAACCGTTGGAGATACATTGGTCTTGCTTGGACAGGGTTATCATGGAATAACCGCGGCTGCGGCTTATCCAATTAAAGGCATTATTCACTTCCCAATTCCTCAACTGAATAATCAGCTTGTAATACTTCCACTAAAAGAGTGCCAATTTTTATATGCTGTTGGGAATAAAATCACATCTTATTCGCTTATGCTGAATAGCCCGAATAATATGGATGAAACAATAGAAGAATTACAAAAAGAACTTGGTAATAAATACGAAGTAATGGCATGGGAAGAAATGAATCAGGAAATGGTACAGGCAATCCAAAGCGACAACATCGGCGGAATAATAATGCTAGCTATTCTATATGTAGTAATTGGTTTCGGAGTATTCGGAACCGTAATGATGATGACGATGGAACGCCGGAAAGAATTTGCAGTTATGATTGCCGTCGGTATGCAGAAAACCCAGCTGGTCTTAATGGTAATTTGGGAAACAGTATTATTTGGAGTTGTCGCAATACTAATCGGGCTACTGGCTTCTTATCCGCTGTTATCGTATTTACATAACAATCCAATTCCGCTAAGCGGAGATTTAGCCGCTTCTATGATAGCTTTTGGTTCCGAACCGATACTACCGTTTTCGGTTAATCCGGACATATTTCTTTCACAAACACTTACAGTAATTCTCATAACTGTTATTGCTGTACTTTATCCTTTTTCGGTAATTCTAAAATTTAATGTCCTTAAAGCAATGAGAAGCTAATGCTTAAATAAATCATAAAATTAAAAACATAAATGACAAATAAAATAATATTGATGGAAGAATAGTATGCTGTTTTCAATTGCATGGAAAAACGTTTGGCGAAATAAATTAAGGAGTTTAATTATAATTATGGCTATTGCTGTGGGATTATTCGGCGGACTCTTTTATCTGGGATTTTCAAACGGAATGGCGCAGCATCAAATTAATTCCGGTATTAAAACTTTTATATCTAATCTTCAAATCCATAATCCAAAATATTTAATTAACAACGATACGAAATACGATATTGCGTCACCCGGAAAGGTTATTAAAAAAATTAAGAGTATAAAACATGTAAAAGCGGTTACTTCAAGAATAAAAGCTTCCGCAATGATAAGCTCGGCAGCTACCGGAACGGGAGTAATGATAAACGGAATTGATATTGGCAAAGAAAAAGAAGTAACGGATTTGTACAGCAAAATTATAGATGGTGATTATTTTGCTACTCATTTAAGAAATCCCATCTTAATAGGACAAAAATTAGCTGAGAAATTAAAAGTTAAAGTTAAATCTAAAGTAGTTATAACCATTCAAGATATGACCGGTAATATTACATACGGAGCATTCAAAGTTGTTGGAATTTTTAAAACCGAAAATACAAATTTTGATTTGGGAAACGTTTATGTTATTAAAAATGGGTTGAGTAACCTAATCGGTTTAGACAAAAAGAAAGTGTCAGAGATTGCCGTTCTGCTTGATCATAATGATTTTACAAAACCAGTCACCGAAGAATTAAAACGCATTTTTACCAGTGAAATTAGTTCGGGAAATTTAACTGTGCGCTCATGGGATCAAATTGATCCTATATTACGTATGCTAAACAACATGACCATCCAGTTCTCAATGATTTTCGTTACAATAATTCTCGTTGCTTTAAGCTTTGGAATAATCAACACAATGTTAATGGCAATTATGGAACGTGTTAGAGAAATTGGAATGCTAATGGCAATTGGAATGAACCGTTTAAAAATATTTTTAATGATTATGCTGGAAACCGTGTTTCTTTCAGTTACGGGAGGAATTATAGGACTTGCCTTAAGCTGGGCGGCAATTGCAATTACCAATAAAACAGGAATCGACTTATCTGTTGTTGCAAAGGGACTAAACTCTCTGGGATATAGTTCGTTTGTACACCCGGAATTAGGAATGATGTATTATTTACTTATCGGTCTTCTGGTAATTTTAACGGCAATTGTTGCTTCAATTTTTCCGGCAAGAAAAGCACTTAAATTAAATCCGGCGGAGGCTGTTAGGCAAGACGTTTAAGGCTTCAATTGAGAATTTTAGTACAATTACAAATGAACTGAGAATTAATTGCTATAGTAAAAATTAAATTTAATATACCGTTTAGAATTTGCATGTTGGATATTAAAAACTATCCGGCATTTGGAAATTGAACCTTGGAATTTTAAAAGTATTTTAGGAAAAATTATGAGTATAATCACAACAACCAACTTGCACAAAGTCTACGAAGAAACAATAGTTCCCGTTCATGCGGTAAATGGAGTGTCGTTGGAATTTAATCAGGGGGAATTTACGGCAATAATAGGTCCTTCGGGATGCGGAAAAACCACATTGCTTAATTTAATCGGTGGATTAGATAAACCGACAAAAGGCGAAGTTATTATTGACGGAACTAATATAACTCAACTAAAACAAACTGAAATAATTGATTTCAGACTAAAGAATATCGGATTTGTTTTTCAAGCGTACAATTTAATTCCGGTTTTAACTGCAAAAGAAAATATCGAATTCATTATGCAGCTGCAGGGAATTCCTAAAAAGAAAAGAGATAAACGCGTAATAGATCTGCTCGAAGCAGTAGGATTAAAAGATAGAATGAATAACAGACCGGGTGAACTATCCGGCGGTCAGCAGCAGCGTATTGCGGTTGCCAGAGCGCTAGCTTCGAAACCAAAATTTGTTTTAGCTGATGAACCGACAGCAAATCTGGATTCGAAATCTACTAACAATTTACTGGATATTATGCTGAAGTTAAATGAAGTTGAAGGGACTACATTTATTTTCTCAACTCATGATTCCCGGGTTATGCAACGAGCACATAGGCTTATATCACTGGAAGATGGTAAAGTTCAACAAGATAAAAGAATAAAGTAAAAAGATAAAAGTAAAGCAGGAAAAGCACTTCGTGAAATGAGAGAATCAAATTTTTGCTTCAGGATATTGGAGGTTATCAAAATTAAACAAATCCAGAAAGAGAAATTAGAATATTTAATACAAGACTTAACCGAATTGGAGAAGATATTTGGTTCAATAGTTAATAAAACTCGATGAATATTATATTTAATTCCTTGTTTTTTTACTTTAACTCTTAGATTTAAATTATGAAGAAATTTTATACTTTATATTTAATACTTTTCAGCTCTATTTTATTTGCTCAATCCAATATTGAGTTGAATGGTTACCTGGAAAATCTCCAAACCGTTTGGGCTCCCAAAGAAATAAAGCAATGGATATTCTCAAATTCAATTTCTAACCGTGTAAACTTTGCTTGGTTTGCTTCCGATGCTGTTACATTGAACGCAAGCTTACGCAGCATTTTTGACTACGGACAATTCCCGCAGATAATTCCCGGTTACGCAGATATTGTTTCAAAAGATAACGGATATTTTAATCTTACAAAAAAAATAGCATCGGATAAGTCTTATGTTTTATATTCCAACATAGATAGACTTAATCTTATATACTCCGAAGGAAATATTGAGGTTCAATTAGGAAGACAAAGAATAAACCTTGGTAAAAACTTGGTCTGGACACCCAACGATATTTTTAATGCATCTTCATTCTTAAACTTCGACTATGTGGAAAAACCTGGAAGTGATGCAGTTAGAATTCAATATTATACGGGAATTGCTTCCTCAATTCAATTTGCATATAAATTAAATTCCAAAAACAAAGCTACTGCAGCGGGAATTGTTAAAATCAACAAATGGAATTATGATTTCCAACTATTAGCCGGAGTAATGGAAGATGATTATGTGTTGGGTTTTGGCTGGGCAGGTCAAATAAGCAGTGCCGGTTTCTCCGGAGAACTAACTTATTTTAAGAACAATCAAGTTTCCGAGCATAACGTTTTATTAGCAGCTTTAAGCAGTAATTATACATTTTCAAACAGTTTGTTTATTCACGGCGAATTTTTGTATAACAGCGCAGGTAAGACAAAAAATGCCGGTCGACTAAACAATATATTTTCACTGCAATATTCTGCTAAAAATTTATCTCCTTCAAAATTTTCTGTTTTTGGTGAAGCATCTTATCCTGTAACTCCTTTGATAACAGCCAATCTCTCATCAATTTTTAACCCAAACGATAAATCATTTTACGCTGGTCCTTCGGTAGAATTTTCATTAACAAGCAATATTTATCTTTTGGCTGCGGGTCAGTTTTTCGTTGGCGAAAAAGATACTGAATGGGGTAACTTCGGAAAGTTTTACTTTTTAAGACTAAAATGGAATTTTTAAAAAATACTCAATTATTTTATTTCGCTTTTGTATGGTTTTATTAAAATATAAACGAAAATGAAAACGCTAGATAGAAAACTTGATTATTCCAATACCAAAAGGAGTTATAAAAAAGTCGTGTGGTTTTACGATTTCTGGAGCTGGCTCACAGAAAGCAAAGCTGCAAAACTTGTAATTGAATTAGCTAATATAACAGATGGTAAAACAATTTTAGAAGTTGCTTGTGGAACGGGAATCGTTTTTGAACAAATTGTAAAAAGAAATCCAAACGGTAAAAATATTGGCGTCGATTTATCTACGGAAATGCTTGCAAAAGCTGAGAGGAGACTGAGGAAACACAATAATGTTCACTACGAATTAAGAGAAAGCAATGTATTGAACTTAAATTTTGATGAAAATTCGTTCGATTTAATAATTAACAATTTTATGATAGATTTAATGCCAAGTGACTATTTCGATAGAATAGCAAATGAATTCTATAAAATTCTTAAACCCGGCGGGTATCTTATTATTTCTACATTTTCGTTCGGTAAAAAGAAAGTAAATAAATTTTGGTATTGGATAGCAAAAAAATTTCCTGCTTTATTAACTGGATGCCGACCTGTTTCATTTAAAGAAAACTTAATTAAATCTAACTTTAAAATTGAAAAAATATTAGAAATTAGTCAAAATACATTCCCATCTGTAATCATAAAAGCACGGAAATAAGTTTCACCCTCAACTTTCCCCTTGATATTATCTTATTTTTTTATTAAAGATATGTAGAACTTATTCTAATTCCGGTTGTTAAATTTATATGGATAAAATAAAAGAAAGACTCATGGAAAAGAAAAAAGTAAATATGGCTTCAGTACAGAAAGAATGGCCGAAGTTAGTAGATTTATTAAATGCCGGTGAAGAAATTATTGTTGTAGATTCCAGTAATCCTATAGCTGTTATATCCCCTTACAAAAGGGAAAAAATTTCTAAATTAAATTCTGCCATTCTTAAAAGAAATGCAGAGTTACAAGCAAAAAGACAATTTGAAAATAGCATTGCTACGGAAATATGGTTCGGTTAATTTTTGGGGGGAGCGAAAAAAAGTTGCTATAGTGCTTTTGTAATTCAAAGGGACGAGAGTTTTATGTTTTAATTTTTAGCAGCTTGTGAGCTCCCCTTTTTTACAAGTGTCACACCTATAAAAATAATTACTGCAGCAATTATAACTTGAATATTTAATTTTTCATCCAATACCAGCCAGCCTAAAAAAAGTGCAATTAAGGGATTAATATATGCGTACGTGGAAACAAAGGATATCGGTAAATGGTGTATAGCATAAGTATAAGACCCGAATCCTATAATTGACCCAAATATGATTAAATAGTAGCTCCTGAAAAAGGCAAAAAAGCAAGAAACTGGATTAAAAACGA
>CBEVZC010000093.1:0-11458 GCA_965554225.1 uncultured bacterium
TATATTTTTCTTGATGATAAAAACAACGCCGGTTTCTATTTAATTAAGGATATTGCTTTTGTAACCAGTTTTGGAGATTATACTAAAGTTTGCATTGCAGGCAAAAAAAATATTGTAATACACAAAACTTTAAGTTCATGGGAAAAATTTCTTCCGAAATCAAAGTTTCTTCGTATTCATAGACAAACAATAATAAATCTGGATTATGTTGAGAAAGTTGAAAGGACAAATGGTTCTGGTTACAATTTGTATTTAAAAAATATTTCTACAAATTTTACAATAAGTCAAAGATATAGCAAAAAAATCAAGCATACGTGGGGTGTAAATTCTTTATAATTTAACATTTTTAACATAATTTATTTAATTTAAATATTTCTATTTTTACATTCGCACTATTTACCGCAACAGCACATTTATATTCCGGGTCAATTGATAAATCATAAATCTGCCAATCTTTTATAGAATTTAATTTAGAGCGGACTTTCAAAAGTCTTACCGGTTTTTGAGGATCTAGTTCTACATCAAAACTATCTAAACGAATTGACAACCCTTTGCCAATACACTTAATAAACGCTTCTTTTCTTGTCCAGCAATTGTAAAACCCTTCAAGTTGGTTTACTCTATTTAAATCTAAAAGTTCTTTTTTTTCATATTCCGAAAAAAAATTATTTGCCATATTAATTATTTCAAGATCATCACGCATAAATTCTACATCAATTCCCACTTCGCGCTCTGAAGTTATTGCTAAAGCAACTATTGATTTTGAATGTGATAAATTAAATTTAATATTAAGCTTGGTTGGTTTTTTTAAGAAGGGCTTACCAAATTTATTGTAGGAAAATACAATTTCATTTGGAAGCTCATGTAAATATTTCGATAACATTATACGAAGGAAACTTCTGGCTACTATAAAATTATTTTTATCCTTATTAAAATAAAATTTATTCGCCCTTTCCTTTTCTTCTACCGATAGAATATTAATTAAATCTTCAATACAATTAAAACCATGAATTAAATCAATATAATATATGTGAATTATTTTTTCATTAAGGCTTATATTTTCCGGCAGTGAATTCATTTATATTCAAAGACTGAACATACTATTATTCTTCCAATATATTTTCGAAAAATTTTAGAAATTTTATCTGATCTTTCATTATATAAAAATGATCGCCAGGGAACATAAATATTTTAAATTCACTCGAGGTTAACTTTTCCCACGCTAATAAATGCTCCTCACTTACCGTGCTATCTTTTTCCCCACCAAAGGCTATAAGCGGAATATCAATTTTTTCATCTACATAAGTATATGTCTCGCAAACTGCATAATCAGCTCTTATTATTGGAGAAAAGATTTCCATTAACTCCGAATTATTTAATATATCTTCATCCATACCTTTCAGATTCTTCAATTCTAATCTGAATTCATTCTCCGTCAGTTTGTGCATAATAGGTGATTTTTTCTTCAGAAAAGGAGCGCCATGAGCAGATACATATAATCTTCGAGGAGCAAGTTTATATTTCTTGATCAGTATTTTTGAAACTTCAAACCCTAACAATGAGCCCATACTATGGCCGAATATTTCAAAAGGTTTATCGTTGAATGCACTTAAAATTTCTGCAATTTCTTGAGCTAACGGAATAATATCAGTTCGCAAAGGCTCATTTAATCTTGCTCCTCTCCCGGGTAATTCAATTGGCAATACTTCAACCGTAGAAGGAAGATCGGAAGTCCATTTTCGATAAACAATTGCCGAGCTACTTCCTGCGTACGGGAGGCAAAACAAACGTCTAAGGGCATTAGGCCTTGGATTAAAATTTAATATCCATTTGTTAACATCAGGATTACTATCGCTATGTGAATATCCGACATTCATATTTTATAAGCTAACCATTATTCTTTGTCATTCGATTTTTCTTTTTCTGTCTTCTCCATTTCTTCCATTTTCTTTCTAAGGCTTAAAGGGCGCATGTCTGTCCATACTTCTTTAATATGGTCCAAACATTCTTGTTTTGTCCCAACTTTTCCTTCATCTTTCCATCCAAGTGCATTTTCTCTATCTGCCGGCCAAATTGAATATTGTTCTTCATGATTAATTACAACCTTATAGATTGTTTTGTCCTCTGTTTCATCCCATGCCATAATATGTTCTCCTTTTTTAAGTTATTAATTAACCAAATTATTTTGAATATTGAGTTCTTTAATTTCTTCTTTATGTATTGTTAAAAACTTCCTAATATCTTGATTAAACCAAACAAATATTGTGATTATAAACATAATTAATCCACTTGTACCGTAAATAAGCGGGATATTTTCCCCCGTTAAGTCTGCTATTACTCCCGAAAGAGCCATTGCTAGGGGAGTTAAAGAACCTGATAGGGTACCTACAAATCCAAACACACGCCCTCGTATTTTACTTTCAGTACGGAGCTGCATAATAGTTCGAATATGAATTTGAATAAAACCGCCCCATAATCCACCAAAAAACAATAGTATTCCTGCAAGAATTAAATTTGAAGTAAATCCGAGCAAAACCGGGTCAATCGCATTTAGAATCATAAATAAAATTATCAAGTTTGTCTTAGATTTCGGCTTTGCCTTTATCGTACTGGCAAGGATTGAACCAACAAGAGTACCTATTGCACTAATTGAAAATAAAATTCCCAAATACGCTTCACTAACATGCAATACCACTTTAATGTAAAAAGGAAGTAGAAGAATTATTGGAGTAGAGAAAAAACTAATTAGTACAGAAGCAAATACTAATTTCTTCAATCCACCTTCTTTCCATACATATTTTAATCCTTCTTTAAACTCTGACTTAAATGTACTCGCTTTGTCAGCTAGTTCTTTTGTTTTTTCCGGAAGTTTTTGAGGAATTTTAATAAACATTTCGCTAAAAGCGGAGAATATAAATGTAATTCCGTTTAATAGGGTCAGTAAAGGGATTCCTATAATAACATAAAGCGTACTACTCAATGACCATCCAACAATTTGAGAGATTTGGACGGATGCTTGCCCAAGTGTATTTGCCTTAGTCAGTTTATCTTTAGGTACAAGTTCCGGTACTGAAGCTGCAATGGCAGGAGAAAAAAAAGACTGGACTACACTTGAAAAAGCAACAACCCCCAATAACCATGCAATTATTAGTTGAGTAGAGTCAGGTTTAACATAAAACAAATAAGCAAGAGAAAGTATAGCAAATCCATTTAATAAATCACTAATAACAATAATTTTCTTTCTCGAAAGTCTATCTGCAAAAGTTCCACCTATTGAAGTAAATAATAAAGCCGGGATAGCACCTATCATTCCCATTAAACCTAACAAACTGGCAGATCCCACTTGATTGGTAATCCAAATAATCATTGCCATAAAGTACATCTGCGAGCCGAGACGACTAACAGATTGCCCTTGCCAAAGAAGGAAATAGTTTTTATTCCAAAATTTTGTCGGCTTCCAATTTTTTGTTTCGTTATTGATCATTGATTTTCCATTTTTCACATCATAATTAAATCTATGTAATATTTATTAACTACATTTTGTTACGGGAAACTAAGTATTTTATTTGTGAACCTCTTAACATTTTAATTTTTATCATAACCCCAATATCGAAAATATTTTTCCCATTCATTATAAATTTTCACACGAAGATTTTCATCAATTACAGGATGCTTATTCTTTTTATAATCTTTTACCGATATTAAATATTTTTCAAGATCCGGTTTCATTTTTTCGAACCCGCTAAGATTAAGTGAATTATAGATTTTTTCAATTTCTTTTATAGGTCCCTTTTCAACATTTTCAAACGCAATATCAATAAAATTATCTTTCGGGATCAAATTCACCTCTCTAAAATAAGAACTATAAACATTTTTATATGTCTTAATAACTCTTTTGTGAACATCGTATTTATACTTAGTTTGTAAATTTGATTTTGCAATTGCAGTCGCATGCAATTTTTTTGTCGAATTATATACGTCAAATGGATTTCTATGTATGTTTATAAATTTTGCATTTGGAAACATTTCTAACAATATCTTAATTCTAGCTGTATTTGCAGGTGACTTTAGAATTAATCGTCTTTTATCGTTAATGCATATTTTTTTTAGAAATTCAATATAAGTCCTTTTCCATTCATCAATCTCACTATTATCAATATTTTTAAAATCAAGATATCTTTCATAATAGTCAAACCTTTTAGGGAAAACCCAGCCTACTACCGGAGATTTTAATGTTAATGCTGCAATTGCAAATTCTTCTTCACCGGAAGCAAGTGGACTACTTTTAACATTATCCATAGGTCTTGTTCGATTTTCCAATTCTTCTAGCTTCTTCAAAAATTTTTTATAAATAAATAGAAAACTATAAGGATGAATAACCTGATAAATCCTTGGATAATTAAATTGTTTATCTTGACTTATCAAGTTATGTAAAAACGTTGTGCCGCTTCTCCAATGCCCTAAAATAAATACAGGATCAGATATTGACACATCACGATCAGTATTCTTAAAAAGAACTTTTTTATCATATTTACTATACAAAGAGTTCTTGATACTATTTAATGTCATCCAAAATAAAAAAATAATTTTATTAGGTGATATTCTAAATTTATTCTCTTTTAATAATTGTATCCATTTAGAAAATATTAATCCAAATAAACTATCCACTAAATCTCTCCTTACTTTGATTTATTGTTTACTACAACTTTTTTAATTAATTCCGCTAATTCTTTCACTTGTGGCTGATGTAGCATTGTATTATGGTCACCAGGAGTTTCATAAATTTCCACATTCCTGTTTGTTAATTTACTCCAACCTAAATCATCCGTCTGTTCTATTCTACCATGTCTTTCTTTAGATTTGATGAGTATTAATTTATTTGATATCTGTTTTGGTGTATAATCCCGCCATGCATCCTGCTGGATTTTTAAAATTTTGACATAGTTCTTGAATTGATTAAATCTAATGTGTTTAGGGAACTGTTTTGCTTTTTTAGCTTTTCTTAAGACATATTTTAATTGACTATCGTAGTCCATTTTTCTGAGTTTATCCAATGGGAATTCAATGCGTCCCATAAACATACCCGATAGAAATTCAGCATCGTCTTCTTGTTTAGGCAGTGGGAGAACCGGACTTTGGTCAAGAATAATTAAGCTTCCTATCTTTTTACCTCGCATCTTTAACTGCCTCACAACTTCATAAGCAATTACAACACCCATAGACCAACTGGCAATATAATACGAGCCTTCCTTTTGTTTTGATATTATTGCCGAAACATAATACGAAGCCATTTCTTCAATAGTTCTGTGAGGTTCGCTTTTCCCATCAATTCCAACAGCTTGAATACCGTAGAATGGTCGAAATCCTATTAATTCAGTTGCAAGTTGGTGATACCAATGAACACTTCCACCTGACGGATGAATAAAGAATATCGGTTCCCCTTTTTCAGTATCATGAAAATTAAATATTATGTTTTTATCAGCTGTATCACCATTCTCTTTTAAAACTATTTCTTTAGCAATGCTTTCGATATTAGGATTTGTAAAAAAATTGATCATTGGAATATCAATATTAAAATCATTATAAATTTTTGAAAGCAAATTAATTGCCATAATAGAATGTCCCCCAAGGAGGAAGAAATTATCTTTAATTCCGATATTCTTTATTCCTAATATTTCTTCCCATATCTTTACTAATCTCTTTTCAGTTTCATTTCTCGCTGCTAAATATTCCACTTCTTTGTCTTCTCTTATTATCTCAATGCTCTCCAATTTCTTCTTATTTACTTTCCCACTCTTTGTTATGGGCAGCTTGTCTATCCTTTTTATTATTCCCGGTATCATATACTCAGGTAAACTTTTCCTTAACTCTTCCTTTATCTTTTCTTCTTCTAATTCCCCTTCTTTTACAATATATCCCACTATCATCTTCTCACTTAATCCTTCCCCTCTTACTATTACCGCACTCTCTTTTATCCCTTCTACCTCTTGTAATCTTTCTTCTATCTCTCCCAGCTCTATTCTATAACCTCTTACCTTTACTTGATTATCTATCCTTCCTATATATTCTATCTCCCCATCTTTTCTATATTTTCCCAAATCTCCCGTTCTATATAACCGCTCCCCTTCTTTTGCACTATACGGATTCGGGATAAACTTCTCTGCCGTTAATTCCGATCTCCCTTTATACCCTCTCGACAAGCCTATCCCGCCTATACATATCTCCCCTATCACTCCTTCCGGTTGTATATTTTGATATTTATCCAATATGTAGATTTCTACATTCCTTATCGCTCTGCCAATTGGAATACTTTGTTCTTCTTCTCCTATCTCTTTTACTTCGTAACTTGTTACTCCTATTGTACTTTCTGTTGGTCCATAAGCATTTATTAACTTATACCCTTTTTCTTTTACTTTCTTTGCTACTTCTTTCGGTAGTCTTTCTCCAGCTGATATGATTGTTTGTAATTTATCCAAGTCTTCCAAATCCATTACACTTAGCATGCTTGGCGGTATCGTTGCTATGGTTATTTCCCTTGATTTTAGTTCTTCTCTTAATCTTTCACTGCTTTGTTTATCTTCACTATCCAATAACACAACTGTAGCTCCGGTTAGCAACGCCATAAATATTTCAGATACCGATGCATCAAAACTATAAGAGGCAAACTGAAGTACTTTACTTTCTTTCGTTACTCCAAAATCTTTTATTTGTGAATTTGTTAGATTACTTAGTCCTTTATGTGATAACATTACTCCTTTCGGTCTCCCCGTCGATCCCGATGTATATATCATATAGGTTAAGTTCTCTTTATCTATTTTTACATTTAAGTTTTCTGCATTCTCCTTTTCTATTTCTTCCTTTAATTTTAAAATATCAATAATCTTTATCGCTTTACCTTCTCCTTCTCCCGCATGCTCATCTTTGATTATCTCTTTTTCCTCATCTTCATTCATTCCGCTTGTTAGTAGTATTTTTATCCCGGAATCTTCTATCATGTATCTCTTCCGCTCTAAGGGATAACTCCTATCTATAGGCAAATATGCCCCTCCCGCTTTCATCACTCCCAGCATAATTATAATCATATCCAAACCACTCTTACTCATTACTCCTATTATCTCTTCTTGCTTAACTCCTTGCTTATGTAAATAATTTGCTATTTGATTTGAACGTTTATTCATCTCTGAATATCTTATTCTTTCTTGCTTATATTCCAGGGCTATTAATTCAGGATATTCCTTTACCCTTGCTTCTAAAGTTTTAGTTACTATACTTTTCCCTAAATCTTCTTCCTTCCCTTTGCTTATTCTTTTTATTCCCTCCATCTCCTTTTTGCTTAGCAAACTTATTTCAGATAGCTTCGATTCCGGTTTTGTTATTACCTTCTCTAAAATATTTGAAAAGTGAACTATCATACCTTCTATCGTTCCCAAGTCAAATATATCTGTGTTATATTCAAACCAACCGTTGAAACCATTTTCCCCTTCTTCCATATTGAGAGTTAAATCGAATTGAGCGGTTTTATGCTCGGTTTCCATCGGAGTAATTTCAAACGATGCTAGTTTTTCACCTTTAATTTGGTTGTTTTGCAATACAAACATTACTTGAAAGATAGGAGTATAGCTTAGATCCCTTTCCGGTTGTAATTCTTCTACCAATCTCTCAAACGGTAACTCCTGATGACTGTAGGCCCGCAGTGAACTTTCCTTTACCCGCTGAAGAAGCTCATTAAATCTCGGATTATCTTTCAGTTTTGTTCTTATTACTACGGTGTTTGCAAAAAATCCTATTATCTTTTCTAATTCCTTGCGGTTTCTGTTTGCTATTGGTGTGCCGATCACTATATCTTCTTGATTACTGTATTTGCTAAGCAACAAACTAAATACGCTAAGCATAAACATATAAGGCGTTACTCCACTCTGTTGTGCTAAACTTTTTAACTTTTCTGTCGTCTCTTTTGCAATTGTAAATGATTTATGTGATCCGTTAAATGTTTTTGCACTTGGTCTAGGCTTATCTAATGGCAGCTCTATTAATTTCGGAGCTCCGTTTAGTTCATTCTTCCAAAAGTTAATTTCTCTCTCTAGTATTTCTCCTTTTAGCCAACTCCTTTGCCAAAATGCATAATCTGAATACTGTAACGGTAACTCTTCAACCTCACTTTCAAGCTCTGCGTTTATTTCAGAATACGTCTTTATTATCTCTTCCATCAATATGTTAATCGACCAGCCATCCGATATTATATGGTGCATTACCAATGCAATTATAAATTCATCATCGGATAATTTTATAAGCATAGTTCTAAAAAGCCTATCATTTCTTAAGTTGAACGGTTCTTGAACAAATTCTTCTATTAAATCTTTGGCATCGTCCTTTTTATATATTTTATTAGTTAAGTCAATTATATTTACTTTTATATTTCTTGGTTGATGAATAATCTGTACGGATTTTCCCTCAACAATTTCTATATTAGTTCTTAATGTTTCGTGCTTTTCAATTATTTTATTTATTACTTTCTCGAATATTTCGGGATCGAAGTCTCCTTTTATTTTGGCAACCAAAGGAATATTATAGATTGTGTTACCGGGTTCAAGTTTATCTAAAAACCATAAACGCTCTTGATTAAACGACAGCGGTATAGGTTTTGTCCTATCGGCTTTTACAAGAGGTGGAAGCGTATCAACAATTTTGCTTTTCTTAATTTCTTTACTAAGTTTTTCTATAGTCGGGTTCTCGAATATTGTTCGAATATCAATTAAGGTGTTTTCACTTTCTCTTATTCTTGATGCAAGCTGTGTAACCAATAAAGAATGTCCGCCGAGCTCAAAGAAATTATCGGCAACACCTATTTTTTTTATGCCTAATATATCTTCCCATATTTTTACTAATCGTTTCTCAATCCCTGTCCTGGGAACAATGTATTCCCGTTTCTTGTTTTCTAATACTACTTCTTTTGTTCCCAATTGTTTTCTATCTATTTTGCCGTTCTTTGTTAACGGCATCTTCTCTATTACTTGGATTATTCCCGGTATCATATATTCCGGTAAACTTTTTCTTAACTCTCGTTTAATTCTTTCTTCTACTTCTTTTATCTTTTCATCTTCCCTTTCTTCGTTTTTCGCCTTATCGTCTATTACTACGTAAGCTATCAATTTCTTTTCACTTAATCCTTCTCCTTTTACTATAGCAGCACTTTCTTTTATCCATTCTATCTCTTTTAATCTTTCTTCTATCTCTCCCAGCTCTATTCTATATCCTCTTACCTTTACTTGAGTATCTATTCTTCCTATACATTCTATTACTCCTCCTTTTGCATATCTTCCCAAATCTCCAGTCCTGTATAACCTCGCTCCTTCTTCTTCACTATAAGGATTTGGTATAAATTTTTCTGATGTCAATTCCGCTCTTCCTTTATATCCTCTCGATAATCCAACTCCACCAATACATATCTCTCCAACTACTCCTTCCGGTAATATGTTTTGATGTTTATCCAATATGTACAGTTCTACATTTTCTATCGCTCTTCCTATGGGAATATTTTGGTCTTCCTCTCTTACTTCTTTTACTTCGTAACTTGTTACTCCTATTGTACTTTCAGTTGGTCCATAAGCGTTGAATAATCTGTATTTACTTATTATTTTTTTAGCTACTTCCTTGGGTAATCTTTCTCCGGCAGATATTATTGTTTTTAAGTCTCCTAAATCTTCCAGTCTCATTACACTTAACATGCTCGGCGGAATTGTGGCTACCGTTATTTTCTTCTTTTCTATTACTTCTCTTAATCTTTCCGTATTTTGTTTTTTTTCGGGCTCTATCAATACTAATGTTGCTCCACTTAGCAATGACATAAATATCTCCGATACCGATGCATCAAATCCAAAGGATGCAAACTGAAGGACTTTACTTTCTTCCGTTATCCCAAAATCCTTTATTTGTGAATTGGTTAAGTTACGCAATCCTTGATGTGCTAACATCACTCCTTTCGGTCTCCCCGTCGATCCCGATGTATAAATCATATATGCCAAGTTTTCCGGTAATATTTCTACTCGTAGGTTTTCTCCATCTTCTTTCGCTATGTTTTCTTCTTCTTTGGAGAGGTCAATTATTTTTATTTCATCACCAAACTCTTTTGTGTTTTCTATTTCACTTGTCAGCAATATTTTAATACCGGAATCCTCTACCATATATTGCTTACGCTCCTTCGGATAGCTCCAATCTATCGGCATATAGCAACTTCCGGCTTTCATTACTCCCATCATTCCGGTTATCATATCAATTCCGTTTTTGCTTATTACACCTGCTATTTCATCTTTCTTTACGCCTTGAGAAAGTAAGTAATTTGCAAGTTTGTTCGAGCGTTCGTTTAATTCCGAGTATGTTATTTGTGTATCTTTATATTCTATTGCCGTTCCTTCCTTTTGTTCTTTTACTACCCTTTCAAATTCTTTGGTTATTATAAAATTATCTAAAGTTATTTCTCTTCCTTTACTTATCGCTTTTACCTTTTTTGATTCATCTTTACTTAGCATTTTTACTTTTGATAATTTTACTTCCGGCTGGGTCACCACTTCCTCAAGCAAATTATTGAAGTGGGTTATCATTTGTTCTATTCTATCGCTTTCAAATATATCTGTGTTGTATTCAAGTGTTCCGCCCCAAACATTTTCATTTGTAAAAACAGAAAGTGTTAAATCAAATTGTGTTTCAGTGCTACTTGATTCGATTGCCTCAAACTCTATATCGCCAACTTCCGTTCTGGAAATGTTTACATCATTATTTTGGTGTACAAACATTACTTGAAAGATAGGAGTATAGCTTAGATCCCTTTCCGGTTGTAATTCTTCTACCAATCTCTCAAACGGTAACTCCTGATGACTGTAGGCCCGCAGTGAACTTTCCTTTACCCGCTGAAGAAGCTCATTAAATCTCGGATTATCTTTCAGTTTTGTTCTTATTACTACGGTGTTTGCAAAAAATCCTATTATCTTTTCTAATTCCTTGCGGTTTCTGTTTGCTATCGGTGTGCCGATTACTATATCTTCTTGATTACTGTATTTGCTAAGCAACAGACTAAATACGCTTAACATAAACATAAATGGTGTTACTTCCGCTTTGCCGGTTAGTGCTTTAATTTTTTGTGTCAATGTTTTCGGAACAACAAACGATTTATGCGAACCGTTGAATGTTTTTATTTTTGGTCGCGGTTTGTCTAATGGTAACTCTAATAATTTAGGCGCTCCGGAAAGTTCTCCTTTCCAGAAGTTTATTTCTTCTTCCAGTACTTCATCTTTTAACCAACTTCGCTGCCAGGCTGCGTAATCCAAATATTGAATTTCCAAGTCTTCAAGCGTAATTTCTGTTTCAACGTTAAAATACATATATGATTTTATTATCTCTTCCATTAATATGTTTATCGACCAACCATCCGAGATGATGTGGTGCATTGTGAAAACAATTATAA
>CBEVZC010000094.1:0-11367 GCA_965554225.1 uncultured bacterium
ACGAGCAGTATTCCGGTTCAAATAAGCATGGAAAAATTTCCCGTTATGCTTGGGGTAAGGATTATCACTACATTATTTGGGATAAACTTAAAATTTTGGAAAGCAAGCTAATTAAAATTGATCCGGAATTTAAATCAAAATCTTATGTCGATACCGGTCCGGTAATGGATAAAATATGGGCGGTTAAAAGCGGACTCGGCTGGATGGGGAAACATTCGAATATTATATCAAGAAATTTAGGAAGTTGGATTTTTCTGGCCGATATTATTACAAATTATACCTTTGATTATAATGAACCAATTTCAGATTTTTGTGGAACTTGCACGGCTTGCATTGATGCCTGTCCAACTGATGCAATTGTTAATGATTATATCGTCGATTCAAATAAATGTATTTCATATCTTACAATTGAAAATAAAGGTGAAATATCTAATGAGTTTTCCGGAAAATTTGAAAATTGGCTTTTTGGCTGTGATATTTGTCAGGATGTTTGTCCTTGGAATAAAAAATTTTCCAGACAAACGAAGGAGAAAGAATTTTTAGAGATAAAAAATAAAGAACTTCTAATAGAAGAAATTTTGGAAATGAATAATGAAGAATTTAAAGAAAAGTTCAAAGAGTCGCCTATAAGCAGAGCAAAGCTAAGCGGGTTACAAAGAAATGCAAAATTTATACGGTATAATTCATCTATCAATAGTTGTGACGAATAAATTTTATAAATATTTCATTCATTCTGTTTGTAAGTCCTCTTGCAATATTTCATTTGTGCTGTTTGTAAGTCAACTTGCTAAGTTGACTTTTAAAATGTGAATAATACTTTACTTATTTATATTCCTTTATAAACCACAACATTGTATATTGCCTTACAATTCAAGTTCCACAACTACTTTAACTTTATGTTATCTATTATTCAAATCATATTTTTCATTTTAGATATTTCAAATTATATTTGAATCTTTCTAAAAAAAAGTGAATCATATGTATTTTGAAAACTGTAATTTGTATTTTGCAATTATAAAACAATGTGTTTACTGTTAAAATTAAGGAGATGTAATGGCTAATAATCATCATAAAGTTGTTGTAATCGGATCAGGCCCGGCCGGACTTACAGCTGCATTATACACGGCAAGAGCTAATTTGGATCCTGTTATTTTTGAAGGAATGCAGCCCGGCGGACAATTAACAATAACGACTGAAGTTGAAAATTATCCCGGTTTTGTTGATGGAATTCAAGGTCCGGAACTAATGGACGTAATGAGAAAACAAGCTTGTAAATTTGGAGCTGAATGCTTCTTTAAAGAAATAAATGAAGTTGATTTTTCAAGAAGACCTTTTTTGCTTAAGAGCGGAGATGAAATCCATACGGCAGATTCTGTTATTATCGCAACCGGTGCATCAGCCAGATTATTGGGTATTGAAAGTGAATCGAAATATATGGGATACGGCGTATCCGCTTGTGCAACATGCGACGGATTCTTTTATAAGGATTTAAAAGTATTAGTTGTGGGCGGCGGAGATACGGCAATGGAAGAAGCAACCTACCTGACTAAATTTGCTTCGGAAGTTACAATCATTCATCGTCGTGATGGTTTTAGAGCTTCAAAGATTATGATTGAAAGAGCTAAAAAGAATCCTAAAATTAAATTCATAACAAATGCCGTGATTAAAGAAGTGGTTGGTGAAGAAAATATGGGCAGAAAAGTTGTAACCGGCGCTTTGTTGGAAAATACTAAAGATGGTTCAACTCAAGAAATTAAAGCCGACGGAATTTTTATTGCAATTGGACACAAGCCAAATACAGAAGTTTTTGAGGGACAATTGGATATGGACGAAACCGGATATTTGCAAGTTATCCCTGGTACTACAAAAACTAATGTTGAAGGTGTTTTTGCTGCAGGTGATGTTGCCGATAAACATTATAGACAAGCAATAACTGCTGCCGGTACAGGCTGTATGGCTGCTCTTGATGCGCAAAGATGGTTAGAGGATAAGGAATTAGCTTAGAATAAGATAATTTGTTAATAAATTAAAATGCCGGTTTTTAGCCGGCATTTTTTGTGTATAATTATATTTGTTCATTTTTTCTTTTTTGTTTTTCAAGTCTATCAACAACAAAGAAAGATATTACAAAACCTAAACCGGTTAACGTAAATAAGAAAAGTGGTATTACATACTCTGCTCCTGAATAGTCTTCTACCATCATACCGAAACCAAGCCCTAATCCGAAGAAAATAGTTACTATCCCTATTTTTAACATTGTATATGGACTTAGCCTTCCTTTCCTTTCTAAAAATTTGTTCATTTCTTCGGGATTCAATCCCTTTTCAATCATCATTTGTTTTTCCCTCGATTTGTAATAAATCAAAGTTACTAATATTACTCCGGTTACTAAGAATAATATAATGGGTATAAATGCGCCAATATATACAGGTGACATTTCATTTCTCCTTTTTTATGTATTATTTAGATTGCATAATTCGCTGAAAGATTACAAATTGTTTATCAATGTTTTTCCTACACCATTTAAGACTGGAAAAGCAGTATAAAAGGTTACAGATTATTTTTGTAACCGTTTCTAAAAAATAAGCGTCTAAAAAGTAGTATGAGAAAATTAAGTGATTTGGAAATTATAGATTCTATACAAAAAGGTAATAAAGACGATTTTGCTCTTTTGGTTGATAAATACAAAGACAGAGCATTTAATCTTTTAAGAAGAATGCTGCGCAATCAGATGGATGCTGAGGAAGTTTTACAAGATAGTTTTCTCAAAGCTTTTATGTCGTTAAATAATTTTAGGCGAGAGTCTAAATTTTCGACATGGTTTTACAGAATAGTTTATAATACAGGATTATCATTCCTTGCAAGTAAAAGAAAGAAGAATGAACTTATTTTGGATTCGATTGATGATTATAGAAATTTAAGTTATGAGGACGATAAAATTTATTCTTTGTCTGATAATTCCGTTGAATATCTTTCAAAGATAATTGATAAATTGCCAATAAGGAATGCACTCGTTTTCATACTTTATTATATAGATGGATTGAAATTACATGAGATTAGTGAAATTATGGATATTTCTTTAGTAAACGCAAAAGTACTTTTACATAGATCAAGAAATATTCTTAGAGATTTAATTTTAAAACATAATTATCACGAGGAATTATTATGAAGATTTCTGATGATTTATTTAATAAATATATTGATAATGAACTTAGTAAAGAGGAATTAGATCAATTCAACAAAATGCTTAGCCAAGACTCGGATACAATTCAAAAATTAAAAGCTTTGCAATTTGTTGAACACTCAGCTAAGAAAATCAAGGTTTTCAAAGCGCCGGATGGATTCGCAGAAAAAATGATGGCAAAAATTAAACCGCAGTTTTCTAAGCGGTATGAGAAAAATTATTTTTTTAGATTTATTATTTCACTTTTTACTGTTTTATTCTTTTCCATTTCAGGACTCATGATTTCGTTTCTTGTTAATTCAAATGCCGATACCATTTCTAAAAAATCAATTTTCATAGATTTAAGTCAAGATTTTTTACAAAAATTAAGTATAGTTGAAAAGTTTTTGGTAAATTCCAACAATTTGATGATATCAAGTTTAATTACTCTTCTTTTACTTTTAAGTTTATATTTTATTATTGAAACACGTGGATTTACCAATCAAAGTGAGTAACCTAGAAAATTAGTAATTTGTACTTAACATGTACCAGAGATAAAACATTTTAATCTCAATTGCCTTTCTTTATACCAATTTCTATTTTGCGAAGTCAATATTTTTCTAAATGAGAACTTAGGATAGATTCATGGAAGTAAAATCCGGGTATGTTTCAATTATCGGTAAACCTAACGTTGGTAAATCAACTTTTATGAATACACTTTTAGGTACGAAATTATCGATAACTACAAACAAAGCTCAGACAACTAGGAAGCGAATTTTAGGTATTCTTGATGAAGATAATTATCAGATAATTTTCATTGATACGCCGGGAATATTACATCCGGTTTATTTACTTCAAGAAAAAATGCGGGAGTATATTCGTGTATCCATAGAAGATGCGGATGTACTATTATTTATGCTTGATATAGCTGCTGATCCTGTTGGTAATACAGTTTTAAAAGATAAAGAAGTTAAAAGAATAATAGATAAAATAAACGTTCCGAAAATACTTCTCATTAACAAAATAGATTTATCGAATGAAACAAGTATTAGTACTTTGTTTGACAAAATAAACCGATTAAATATTTTTAAGGAAATCATTCCTATTTCTGCAACATTAGGCGCTAACATGCAGCAAGTTAAAGATGTTATTCTGGAATTCCTTCCTGAGCATCCGAAATATTATCCGGAAGACCAATTATCTGATGCAAATGAAAGATTCTTTGTTTCGGAAATAATTCGTGAGAAGATATTTGAATTTTTCAGGGAAGAAATACCATATAGTACGGAAGTTGTTATTGAGGAGTTTAAGGAAAGAGAAAAAGGTAAGGATTTTATTTCTGCAGTGATTATAGTTGAGCGGGACTCGCAAAAACCAATAATTTTAGGCAAAAAGGGAGAATCGATAAAAAAACTTGGTAAAATTGCCAGAACGTCAATAGAAGAATTTTTACAACGTCCAGTCTATTTAGAGATTCGTGTTAAAGTTAGAAATAAATGGAGATCGGATCCGCAAATGCTGAAAAGACTTGGTTATAATGACATTGATGAAAAATAAACTTTTGCGATTATCAAATAAGCAATTCTCTGGTGAGATATTTCTAATTATTGCTACAGTTATTTGGGGCGGAACTTTCGTTATCGTTAAAGAATCGCTTCAAGATATCTCAACTATGCTTTTTATAGCACTTCGTTTTATAATTGCTTTACTAATATTGTTTCCCTTTTTGCTGAACAAAAAAAAACAGTTTCACAAAGAGGCGATAGTGGGAGGATTTTTATTAGGACTCTTATTTTTCATCGGTTTTGCTACTCAGACAATTGGATTAAAATTTACAACTGCAACTAAATCGGCTTTTATTACAGGTGCATCAGTAATAATGGTTCCAATTTTTCAAACTATAATTGAACGACGACCACCGACAAAAGGTGCTTTAATCGGTACTGTTTTAGTCTTTATAGGAATTCTTTTTCTTTCCAGCGGAGGTAATTCAATTTTTAGTTTTATTAGTGATTTGGGCGGAAACTTTAACATCGGAGATTTTTTCACTTTACTCTGCGCAGTCTTTTTTGCAGCTTATGTTGTGTACCTCGATTTGATGAGTACGAAATATGGATTTTGGGTAATACTTACAATGCAAATGTTCACTACAGCGGTATTGGGTATACTGGCTGCAATAATATTTGATTTAACGAATATTGAAACGTTACATATCGAAATAACAGATTATTTAATCTTCGGGTTGATTTATACAGCACTCTTTGCAACTTTAATTACAACTGCAATTCTAACCAAATTTCAAAAAGTTGTAACTCCTACAAAAGCAGCAATCATTTATTCATTAGAACCTATCTTTGCTTCGGTATTGGCTTTCTTTTTATTAAATGAAAAAATCACTAATTTTGGATTTGTTGGTGCTGTATTGATAATCTCAGGACTTTTTGCTTCAGAATTATACGAGGCAGTTGTTAATGGTAGAAAATCTAACTAGAGCGGAAATATTAGTCGGCGGAATTGTGCAGGGTGTTGGATTTAGATATTTTGTTTTAAGAAACGCACAGGCGCTGGGTTTGAAAGGGTACACAAAAAATTTATATACGGCTGAAGTTTTAACGGTTGTAGAAGGTCCAAAGCATTTAGTTGAAGAATTATCAAAAAAGATAAAGATTGGTCCTGGTAATTCTTATGTAAAGAGTTTTAATATTAAGTGGATGAAACCCACAAATGAATTTAAAAGTTTTGAGGTACGATATTGAATCTTCAATTTAGAATAGGTCAAGGTTATGATGTACATCAATTTTCCGAAAACCGAAAATTAGTATTAGGAGGAGTAGAAATACCATTTGAAAAGGGATTACTTGGGCATTCCGATGCGGATGTTCTGCTCCACGCAATTATTGATGCTATGTTAGGGGCTTTGGCTCTGGGAGATTTAGGTAAGCACTTTCCTGATTCCGATGAAAGTTTTAAGAATATCGATAGTAAAGTACTACTTAAAAAAACGTATGAATTGATCTTTGAAAATAATTATAGAGTTGGTAATATAGATGCGACTGTAATAACTGAAAAACCTAAGCTTTCTCCTTATATCCTTCAAATAAGAAAAAGTATTGCGGGTATTTTAAAAGTGGATGTTAATCAAATATCCGTTAAAGCAACTACATCGGAAAAAATGGGATTTGTAGGAAGGGAAGAAGGGATTAAAGCCCTAGCTATTGCACTTTTGGTAAAAGATAGTAATGATTGAGCAGATTCTTTCCTATATAAATACGCTGGATACAACTTGGATTTATATAATCCTTTTCTTTTTTTCGCTTATTGAAAATGTATTTCCTCCGTCACCAAGCGATTTGGTTGTGGTAATAGGGGCTTCTTTAATAGCAACAACTTCGGTTAGTTTTATTCCAATTTTATTTATTACCAGCATTGGAAGCGCATTGGGATTTATTCTAATGTATACAGTTGGTTATTTCTTTGGCGAAAGAGTAGTTAGAAGCGGTAAACTTAAATTTATCAGCAAAGATGCTCTAAGTAAAACCGATCATTGGTTTAGCAACTATGGGTATTGGATAATTCTTGCAAACAGATTTCTCCCGGGGACAAGGTCTGTAATTAGTTTTTTCTCAGGTGTGCACGAACTGCACGTGGGAAAAACATTTCTCTTTGCATTGATAAGTGCTTTTCTTTGGAATACCGTTATAATTTATCTTGGAATGCAGCTTGGGAATAACGTAGATTTAATAGATTATTATTTAACAACATACTCATATATTGGCTATGCGTTAACGGGAATTATAATTTTATTTTTTGTTATAAAATATTATTTGAAGAAGAAAAAGAAGAATTGAGTTTTTTTAAAAACATATTTAAAAGGTATTCGACTAAAGAAGAGAAAAAAAAGCATAGAAGGAATTTGCTCTTTGGTTTATTAAGCGGAATTCTTCTAGGTATTTCTTTCCCTCCGGTACCGCTGCCGTATTTTATTTTTATTGCCCTTGTTCCGTATTTATATGTCCTGGAAAAACTAGATGGTTTGGGTGAAATAAATCGCTTTACTTATTTTACAGCTTTTATTTTTAATATAATCACTCTTTATTGGGTTGGCAGCTGGACACCCGATGCAGACCCGTTCTTAATGATTTCCGGCACGGTTTTGATGTTTTTTAATCCGATTCTTTTTTTAATACCTTCAACCTTGTATTATTTTTCTAAAAAATTATTTAGCAAACAGATTTCATTATTATTGCTGCCCGTTTTTTGGGTTACTTATGAATTTGCATATAGTGTAACCGAATTCAGATTCCCTTGGCTGACATTGGGAAATGGTCTACCATATTTTAACCGGTATATTCAAATTGCTGATATTATTGGGGTTTACGGACTTTCGCTTTTAATTCTTTATACAAATATTTTAATTTATAAGGCGCTCTCTAATTACTACAAATATAAGAAGTTTAATATAAAATATATTCTTAATGTATTACTTATTCTATTAATCCCTTTGATATATGGTGCAATTAAAATCAATAGTTTTGCCCATAGTAATAAAAAAATTAAAGTGGGTTTAATACAGCCTAATTTTAATCCTAATAAAAAGTGGGATGCCGGAAACTTGGAAACCCAATTGGAATTATATTTAAGTTTGTCTGACTCTGCAATTAATAAAGGAGCTCAATTACTAATTTGGCCTGAGACAGCTCTCCCGGTCTATCTTCTTTCCGGGCGCTATTCCATACAAGTAGCTCAAATTCGTAAATATTTAGATTCAAATAATATACCTTTAATAACCGGTATGCCGGATGTTGAATTTTATCCTTTTGGGAAAAATGCCCCTCCGCACGCTAAGCCTGTTAAAAAGAGTAAAACACTTTATACATCATACAATTCTATTTTATGTTTTAATCCGAATGAAGAGAAGATTCAAAAGTATGGTAAAATCAAACTCGTTCCGTTCGGAGAGAAGATACCTTATGTAGAATATTTCCCATGGTTAAATAAATGGATAAAATGGAATGTAGGAATCTCGAGTTGGAATACCGGAAGGGATACTGTTGTTATAAAAATTAAAAACGGATTAGCGCAATACAACGTTGGAGCAGTTGTTTGTATTGAATCGATCTACCCCGATTTTGTTTCTCAATTTGTAAGGAAAGGTGCAAATTTTATTGCAATTGTTACAAACGATAGCTGGTATGGGAATTCAAGCGGTCCTTATCAGCATAAGGAAATTAGTGTGCTGCGGGCTGTCGAAAACCGGAGGACCTTAGTACGGGCTGCTAACGGAGGTATAAGTTGTATTATTGATCCCTTAGGAAATACAATTAAGCATACTAAAATGTTTACGAGAACGAATTTGGTTGGAAAAGTGGAATTAAGAAACGGACGTACTTTTTATACTATGCATCCGCTATTAATTCCTTATACGGTATGCAGCATTTCTATTCTAGTTATTATTTTGTTTATAGGTATGAAAATTAAAAAGAAATTTATATGATATTTTTATTGAGGTAATAATATGGAAAACATAATTGATTTAAGAAGCGACACAGTAACCAAACCTTCCGAAGAAATGCGTAAAGCAATATATAATGCGGAAGTGGGAGACGATGTTTATAAAGAAGATCCTACTGCAAACAAACTTGAAAGTTATGCGGCTGAACTGCTCGGAAAGGAAGCGGCTCTGTTTGTTCCCAGTGGTGTAATGGGAAATCAGATAAGTTTAAATGTTTTAACACAACCAAGCGATGAGGTGATCTGTGAAGCGGATGCACATATTTTACAATATGAGTCCGGTTCTCCCGCTGCACTCAGCGGGATACAACTTATGCCAATAAAAGGTGAACATGGTGTTTTTACTCCCGGTCAAGTCGAACCTTTTATAAGACCGACAAGCGCGTATTATATGGCAAGGTCAAGAGTAATTGAAGTTGAGAATACACACAACAGAGCTGGCGGTACTATTCATCCTATTGAGAATATTAAAAATTTAAGACTCCTTGCAGATAAACATAATCTTATGATGCACCTTGACGGAGCAAGAATATGGAATGCTTCGGTCGCGACCGGAATAGATGCTGCCAACTACGCTTATTATTTCGATTCCGTTTCAACTTGTTTGTCTAAAGGTTTGGGCGCTCCAATCGGTTCGGTAATTGCCGGAACCAAGGAATTTATTACGGAAGCATTCCGAGTTCGTAAAGGATTGGGCGGGGGAATGAGACAAATTGGTGTAATTGCCGCTGCCGGTCTTTTTGCTTTGGAAAATAATATTGAGAGATTAAAAGAAGATCATGATAAAGCAAAAATACTTGCGGAATTTTTAATTCGGAATGGTGAAGTTAACATTGATCCGGAAACTGTTCAAACCAATATTTTAATTTTCTCACCGGTTAGTATGCCGATTGATGATTTTTTGCTAAAATGTAAGGAAAAGGGATTATTATTATCCGTCGGACAAGTCGGTACAGTTCGGGCGGTTACACATATGGATGTGAGCTTCGAGGATATTGAAAAAGCTAAAGAAATTATTTCTGAAGTTATTGATTCGCAGCTATAAATTTTTAGGTAAATAATTTTGGGCTAATTCCGTATAGTTTCTTATTTGTTCTTTTATCCATAAACCATCCCGGTTAAGTTCTGCTGCCATTATTGCTGAAACTTTTGGTGCTATCTCTATGCTGGCTTTAGCATCAAGAAGAAGTGCTCTTGTTCTGCGGGAAAGAAAGTCCTCAACAGTTCGTGCCATTTCGTTTTTAACAGCCCACAATACTTCTCCCTCGTGAATTGGTAACGACGGATGAAGAAGTTTATACATATTATATTGATTACACATGGTTTGAACAAATTCTGCATCGGAGCCGTATATTCCGAAGTAGTTAAAATCCCGGTTGTCTTCAGTCCAGCCATGGATGCGTAGGTTTTCCGTAATTGATTTTTTAGGTTCCAGCTGACCCAAAACTATAGCTTCGTCAACGGTGTCTTCAGCCATTTTCCGGTATGTAGTCCATTTCCCTCCGGCAATTGTTAGCAAGCCGCCGCGAGAAATATTAATTGTATGTTCTCTCGAAATAGCCGAACTATTTTCGGAATCTCCAGATTTTACCAAAGGTCTTATTCCTGAAAAAACGCTTAAAATATCTTTGTGAGTTGGATCTTTAGTAAGATATTTACTTGTATGCTCAAGTAAAAAGTCAATTTCTTCTTCATCTGCTTTGGGTTCTAATTCAACTTTATTAACTGCTATATCTGTTGTACCAACAATAACTTTTTTATGCCAAGGGATTGCAAACAGTATTCTACCGTCACTTGTGTGCGGAACCATTATAGCGCTTTTGCCCGGCAAGAACGACCTGTCTAAAACAATGTGTGTACCCCGACTAGGTGCGATAATATCATTTGCATCAGGGTTCTCAATTTGTCTAATACTATCTGAAAATGCTCCGGTTGCATTAATTACAACTTTCGATTTAATAGTATAAGTTTTACCATTTTCTAAATTTAAGGCCACAACACCGTTAATTAAACCGTCGGATTTTAACAAATCTTGAACTTTGAAATAATTTACTGCTGTAGCGCCGTATTCGGAAGCTGTTTGAATTAGATTAATTAATAAACGAGCGTCATCAAATTGACCGTCAAAATAAATTACTCCGCCTCTCAATCCCTTGGTTTCCAAAGTAGGAATTAAACTAAGTGTTTCTTCCTGAGATAATTTTTTTGAATCACCGAAACCATACTTCCCTGCCATCATATCATAAAGTTTTAAGCCAACTCCGTAAAATGTACCTTCCCACCAATCATAATTTGGGACAACAAACGAAAGATTTCTTACTAAGTGTTTTGCATTGGCGCAAAGTATGCCGCGTTCTTTTAAAGCCTCTAATACTAAAGAAAAATTACCTTGTTCCAAATAGCGAACTCCGCCGTGGATTAATTTAGTGCTTCTGCTTGAAGTCCCTTTACCAAAATCATTTTGTTCTAAAAGAAGAGTTTTATACCCTCGTGACGCAGCATCTACAGCTGTTCCGGCACCGGTTGCACCACCGCCAATAATAACTATATCCCAGCTATCATTTTGCTTCGATAAGTTTTCAATCATTTTTTCACGGTTCAATGTTATTTCTCCTTTGTATAAATAATATTTGACTAATTAGTCGTTCCTTATGAACAAGCAAATCCGAGATAAAGATAGGCATTAATGATTT
>CBEVZC010000095.1:0-11299 GCA_965554225.1 uncultured bacterium
TACAAATAGAACAGTTTTTCCGAGATATAAAAAATTTAGAGTTTACAAATGAATCAATAAAAGTTGAAAAGGAATTAGCGCTGTTTGGAAAATATTTTACAAGAGTTTTTTCAGAGGTTTTAAAAATATATCAGAGAAGGAAAAAAGAAAAAGCCTACTTGGATTTCGAAGATATTTTACTTTTTACAGAAAGGTTAATTTCCCGGGAAAACGTACAGGAATACTTAAAAGAAAAATTTAAGTTTATCATGATTGATGAATATCAAGATACAAATGAAGTTCAGTACAATATTTTCATGCCGCTTCTTGAAAACCTTAAACGGGGAAATCTATTTGTTGTGGGTGATGAAAAGCAAAGTATTTATATGTTTAGGAATGCCGAGCTTGAAATCTTTAACAAAACTAAATTAAATCTGAAGAAGGAAGAAAATGCAGGCGAACTTTTAATTCTTCCTCATAGTTTTAGACTTGCTCCTAAAATCGCTGCATTTACTAATATTCTATTCTCCAAACTTTTCAGGGAACCTCGCTTGGAATTTAACGAAGTAAAATACAATGAACTTATTTGTGCTCATCCGGAAAGTCCGGAAGGAAATATAGAATTTCTACTTGCTGATGCAGCCGACGGAATGGAAGAAAGCGACTTAATTGCAAAAAAAATATTAAGCATTGTCAATAATACTAATAAAACTCTGCAGTACAACAATATTGCAATTCTTTGTAGAAAAAGAGCGAACTTTGCCGAGCTGGAAAAGGTGTTTGTTAAATATGGAATTCCTTATCTAATTCAAGGTGGAAAAGGGTTTTACCAGCAGCAGATTATTCAAGATATTTACAATTACCTTTCATTTTTATTAAATGATAATAATGATAACGCATTGGTAAGTATTTTACGTAGTCCGTTCTTTACTTTTTCAGATACCGAACTACTTGAAATTTCATTAATTGGCGCTAAAACATTTTTTGGTAAACTTATAAAATATTCAGAGAAGAATTTTGAAAAGAAAGAAGCTGTAACAAGACTAAAAAAGCATATTGCAGTTGCTTCAAAAATAGAACTTCCGAAATTATTAAGAACCATTTTACAAGATTCCGGTTATTGGACTGTTGTTGCAGCTAAGCCAAATTCAGAACAAGAATTAGCAAATTTGGAAAAAATAATATCAATGGCTAATTCATTTTCAAATCAAAGTTTAAAAACAAGATATGATTTTGTTTCTTACTTAGCTGATGCTATTGAATCTTTAGAAGATGAAGCTCAAGCCGCAACGCGCAATGAACAGAATGCAGTACAAATTATGACTTTGCATAAAGCAAAGGGTTTAGAATTTAAGGCGGTTTTCCTTTACCGGACAAATCAGATTTCACAGAAGGATAGTGCAAAATCCAAAAAAATTTATGTCGATAAAAATTATGGGATAATGACTAAAGTGCCTGTCGAAAATAATTATTTTGGAAATTACAAATCCGCTCCAATTGTATGGCTTGCAGATTATATATATCGCAAGAAAAATTTGGCGGAGATTAAAAGGTTACTATATGTCGGAATTACACGGGCTATGGAATATCTTTTTATTTCAACTGAGCATAAAGATTTTAAATTTAAAGATGAATCCTTTATCGGTCTAATTATGAACAATATTTGGAGTTCCGGAAGTGAAAAAATTTTAATTGATTCGGAACTAAAATTCATGAAAGACTCTAAAAATGATTATGAGGTTTATACAAAACACTTAAACTTTGAGATTCCTATAGTCAGCTCTATAGATTTTGAGGGAAGCAAAAAAACTTTAGTTACTAATTATACTTTTCCAAAGCAAATCCAAACTCAAGAAATTACAGATTCCGAGAAAAACGAAATTATTTCTGCAACGAAAATTGCCGTTTATTCGCAATGCCCTGTTAAGTACCAGTTAACTTACGAATTGGGTTATTCGAAGATTTTTAAAATGCAGAAAAAACTGCAAAACTTATATGAATTTAACATACGTGAAGACGAAGAAATTAAAGTCCTCGGGGATGTTAGAGGACGAATAATTCATGCTATGCTTGAACAAGAAGTGAAAGAAGAAATGCTTGATGAAGCTGTTGAACAATTATTGCAAGCTGAACTTTTAACTGAACCTCTTTCTCAAGATGAATTTGAAAAAGCAAAAAAATCCATAGCTGCTGATTTGAAAAAGTTTTATAAATCGGAAGTTTTTGGAGCACTTGAAAAGTATGAAAATTACAAAAACGAATATGAAGTTTATTCATCCGATAATGATTATTTTTTATACGGAATAATTGATAAATTGATTAAAGAGAAAAACAAATTACTTATAGTTGATTACAAAAGCGATAAAGTAAATGCGAATAATATTAAACGAAAATCGAGACAGTATTTTAATCAGTTAAAATTCTATTCTTATACTTTAAGTAAATTATTCCCGGAAATTAATGAATTTGAAATGCAGCTGGTGTTTATTATTTCACCGGAAGAAAAAATAGTTAGTTCCATAACAAAGAAAGAACTTCAGCAATTCGGACGAGATATTAAAGCTATTGTAGAAAATATACGAATAAAGCAATTCCAGCCGGACTTATCGCATTGTAAATATTGCCATTTTACAATTGATGGTAAAAATTGTATAAAACAAAGTACATTCAACGATGAATTTATCAAGAATGTTTGAGCAATAGTTTCATTAAAAATTTGTAGTTTTATTACTTCAATTATTATCATTTCTAAATCAAAAAGGAATATCTGAAATGAAAAAAACATCCGGTTTTTCAAAAATTATTAAGGGGATTACATTGACAGCAATATTTTTATCATCGTTGTTTCTTTGGCAGAATGACATCTCTGCACAGGGAGAAACTAAAGAACTACCAAACAGAGATCAAATAGAGACTCAATATAAATGGAATCTTGAAGATATTTACCAATCTGCAAAAGATTGGGAAAGTGATTTTGCCTGGGTAAAAAATTCTTTCCCTAAGTTTAAAAACTTTGAAGGAAAACTCTCCGAATCATCGCATAATTTACTTGAATGTTTAAAATTCAGCGATGAAATAGAGATTAAACTAAATAAGCTGTTTTTATATGCGAGCCTTTCTAAAGATTTGGATTTAAGCAATGCTGAAAACCAAGGACGATATGACAGGGTTATGGCTTTATCATCGCAAGTATCGGCAGCGGCTTCGTTTATACGCCCGGAAATTTTATCTATTCCGGAATCGAAGCTGTGGGGATTTGTTAAGGAAGAACAAGGTTTGCAAGTATATAAACATCAATTCGATGATCTGTTGAGAACGAAAGCACATACTCTTTCCCCGGAAGAAGAGGAAATTTTAGCGCTTGCCGGTCCCGTTACAAATGTAAGTTATTCAACATTCGGAATGTTTAGTAATGCCGATATACAATTCCCAAGCGTGAAGGAAGTAAAAATTTCTCATGCTCGTTACGGTGCGGCAATGTATTCTACCGATAGAAATTTTAGGAGGAATGTTTACAAAGGATACTACAAACCGTTTATGGAGTACAAGCACACTCTTATTTCTTTGTTTAATGGAAATATTAAAGGCAATATATTCTATGCAAAGGCAAGGAAATATAATTCGGATCTGGAAGCTGCTTTATCACCGAACAATATTCCGGTTTCGGTCTACCATAATTTGGTAAAGACTGTAAACGAAAATATGGAACCGCTGCACAGATGGGCTAAGATTAAGAAAAAATTATTGAAGTTAAAAGAATTACATCCTTATGATACTTACGTAACTTTATTTCCGTCAGTTAAAAAAGAATACACCTTTGAGGAAGGCAAGGAATTGGTACTAAAAGCGCTAAAACCTTTAGGAGAAGATTATCTAAATCATCTGAGAACAGCGTTTAATAATAGATGGGTTGATGTTTATGAAACAAAAGGAAAACGCAGCGGAGCCTATTCTTCCGGTACAACTTATGGAGTGCACCCGTATGTATTGCTGAACTGGTCGGGCGAGCTTGACGATGTATTTACCCTTGCGCATGAAATGGGTCATAATATGCATTCGTTTTATACAGAGAAGAACCAGCCGTTTCCGTATGCCAACTATTCCATTTTTGTTGCCGAAGTTGCTTCAACCATGAATGAAGCCTTATTATTGGATTATCTTATTGAACATGCAAAAACTAAAATGGAAAAACTTGCATTGCTTGAAAAAAATCTGACGAATATTACAACTACTTTTTACAGACAAACAAGGTTTGCCGAATTTGAACTTAAGACCAATGAGATGATGGAAAAAGGTAATGCACTAACACCGGAACTATTAAGTAATATGTATAAGAAAATGTATCAAAATTATTGGGGACCCGAAATGGTTGTTGATACTGAGGAAACATACACTTGGGCAAGAATTCCCCATTTCTATTATGATTTTTATGTTTACCAGTATGCTACTAGTTTTGCCGCTTCACAAGCTTTGGCGGCGAAAGTTAAAATAGAAGGTCAGCCTGCAATTGATAAATACTTAAACTTCCTAAAGTCCGGAAGTTCAAAGTATCCTATTGATGTGCTTAAAGGTGCGGGAGTGGATATGAATTCACCCGAACCGGTTTTAGCCGTTGTTAAAAAGATGAACAAAGTTTTAGATCAAATGGAACAGTTACTAAAATAAGTAAAAATTGATTCCCGGTTTAGTGATTTAGCATTTTCATAATTAAGGAAATTTAAGATGAAAATTTACTCAAAGGATGATTTAAATTTATATAATTTAGCACTTACTTATGACGATATAAGCCTTGTGCCCACTGAAATATCGCAGGTTAAAAGCAGAACTCAAGCAAATACGCAAACAAATTTTCTAGGTTTAAATCTTGGGCTGCCGGTCATATCAAGTCCGATGGATACTGTAACCGGTGTTGAAATGGCAAGTTCTCTCTCGGAATTAGGGTGTTTGGGAATAGTTAATCGGTTTGACTCTTCCTTGGATGAGTTATTTGCTAAGAATGCTGAAGGTAATGTTAAAGCAGTCTCTATTAGCTTGAACGATAGTGAAGAACAGATTGAAAAGCTTGTTGCAAAGAAGTTTATAATTTGTATTGATACTGCTAATGCAGCTAATGTAACTGTTATAAAAAAAACAGAAGAAATAAAAAAGAAATTCAACGGAAAAGTAATTGTTGGTAATATTGCTCACGGAGGAATGTTAAAACAACTTGTAGATGCCGGCGCTGATGCAGTTAGAGTTGGAATTGGAGGCGGAAGTGTTTGTACAACCTCTGTTCAAACCGGAATAGGAATTGGTCAAGTTTCTTCACTTTTAGATGTTTACTTTGCTAGAGGAAAAGAAAATCTGGATATAGAAATTATTGCCGACGGAGGAATTAAAAATCCCGGGGATGTTGCTAAAGCCATTGCCCTTGGTGCTGATACTGTAATGCTTGGCAGATTATTAGCAGGTACAAAAGAAGCCCCCGGAGAGGTAATAAAGTATAATGACCAGTTATGGAAAAAATATAGAGGTTCGGCTTCTTTTGGAGTTAAGATGAAAAATGAGTTTATTGAAGGGGAAGAAACGATGATTCCATACAAAGGAAGCGTCCGGAATGTAATAAATGCAATCTCAGACGGGTTAAGAAGCGCAATGAGTTATATGAATAAAATCACTATTGATGAGCTAAAAAAAGCAGATGCGTTTGCTGTCCTTAGTAATAGCTCTTATTTAGAAAGGCTACCCAAAAAATAAAAATTTAAGTATGAAAACATTTATACTTATAGTTTTTTTAGACTTCTTTCTGCTAACTTACCTTGGTAATTCAGTTTTAGGAAATCCTATATCTAAAAGTAAGATTGACAGCTTAACTGAAAAATTAAAGATTGCTGATGGGCTTGAGAAGTCAAAAATTCTAAATGAACTCTCTGCGGAATATTGGGGGATATCAACTGCTAAGAGCTTAGAGTATGCAAAAGAAGCTTTGAATTTGGCAAAAGAAATTAATGATGATAAAGCAATAGCTTCTGCATTAAACAATATCGGCAATACTTTTTGGATTAAATCGGTTTATGACTCTGCTTTAGTCTATTATGATAAATCTTACAAAATAAGAAAAATGATTGGAGATGAAAAAGGTATTGCCGGTTCTTTACACAATAAAGCTATGGTTTATACTGAATTAGGTGAAAATGATAAATCACTGAAGACCTACCTTGCAAGTCTCGAGCATTATAAAATTGCCAAAGATTCATCGGGGATATCGAAAGTATATAATAGCATTGGTACTGTTTATTTAACAATTAAAAATTATAAACAAGCATTAGAATATTTACAGAAATCATTGGAGGAGAAAGAAAGATTAAAAGATAGTTTGGGAATAGTTGCAGCTCTGAATAATATTGGTATCGCCTACTGGCGCCAGAACAAACTGAAGCTTGCCGAAAAAGTTTTTCAGCGATCATTGAATTTGAAAGTAAAGTTAGGTTCATATTATTCGTTAGGAACTCTTTATTCAAATCTTGGTAGTTTAGCAATAGAGCAAAAAAATTTTAAGAAGGCGTTAAAATATTTTGCTCAATCTTATACCAATGCTCAAGTTATAGATGACACTTCAGGAATGCTGCAGACCAGGGTAAGTATTGCCCAGATTCATATTTATTTAAAAAATTTTAATAAAGCAAAGAAAATCTTAGACGAAATTCTGCCGAAGACTAAGGAGAAAGAAATTTCTTGGGTTGAGAAAAACTGTTATATTGGTTATATAAATTTATATGAGGCTGAAAAAAATTATAAAACAGCCCTTAAGTATTACGATCTTCTTGATTCGCTGAAAGATAAATTATATTCGTCTGAATCTAGTAATAAAATAGCTGAGTTGCAGGTTAGTTATGAGGCAAAAGAAAAAGAGAATGAAATAGCTTTGTTAAAAAAAGAGAAAAAGATTCAGACACTGCAGCTTATTAAAGAAAAAAACTTCAGGGATTTTTTAATTATAAGCTCAATATTATTCATTCTTTTTGGAATAAGTATTTATTACGCGTATAAATTAAAATCGAAGACAAACGAAAAATTAAAATTATTAAATTCTACAAAAGATAAGTTTTTCTCAATAATATCTCATGATCTTAAAAACCCTTTTAATTCTATCAAAGCATTTTCGGAAATGCTGATAAAAGACTTTGACAAATTAAATGATGAAGAGAAGAAAATATCGCTTCAACAAATTTCCAAATCCGCAGGATATTCAAGCGAATTACTTGATAATTTGCTTAGTTGGTCAATGGCTCAAAGAAATATGATGCCTATTTCTCCGCGAAAAATTAATTTAAAGGATCTTATTGATGATAGTGTGAATTTGCTAAGATCTTCTGCTGAAAATAAACGAATTAAAATGCTTGTATGTTTAAACAAACAATAAAAATAGACAAATTGATAATAATTTTTTACTGTTGGGAAGAGAAGGATGATTTGCTAGGTCACATTGAACCTGTTAACAAGTATCTTCCTTCCCATCGGGCTAAAGTCGAGGAATAACCTGGTCCAAAAGAGACCGCATATTCACAAGGATGATGATACCCGAAATACTGTTTCAATCATTTTAAGTAAAGGTGCTAAGAAGAAAAAGGTACAGGGCTTGGATTGATTTTGGCAAAAGAATTTGTACTTAAAAACGGCGGAGAAATATGGGCAGAGAGTACGTTCGGAAAAGGGAGTATATTTAAATTTATTATTCCTTCTGCTTAAAACTTTGTCTGTTTTTTTTTTGTAATTTAAAACTGAAGGGAAGATTTAAGAAAAAATAAAGAAGCAAAGTTTTCATTTTTCGCTCATTATTCTTGAAAATTTCTTAAATTTAATAAATACTTCTTAATATATTAAGAAATATTTATCAGGAGTTTTTCAATACGGATTTTTTTGTTTATAATTAAGTAAATACAATTCGCTGAGGATAACATGGGATTTATTAAAAAAGTTTTTCATAAAAAGGAAATTCACGAATTATTAAATTCAGCGGCAGACCTTTTAGTAAAAGAAGAATACGGTTTGGCAGCGGAAAAATTCAATCAGATTCTGGATTATGATAGCAAAAATATAAAAGGGATCTACGGTCGCGGAATTTGTGAATATTATCTTGGAAATTATGAAGAAGCAAAAAGTGATTTAATAACCGTCTCTAAGATGGAACCAAATCATTCAGCCCATGTTTATTATTTTCTTTGCAATATTTCCTTAATACAAAGAGAATTAAATGATGCAGACAACTTCATTGATAAGTTTATTAAGCTTAGTAAAGAAAAATCAGAAGGTTATTTCCTTAAATCTGAGATAAAACTTATTCAACGTAATTATCAGGATGCTTTAAGCTTTTGTGAGAAATCGTTGGAATATGTGCCCGGGAGTTATGATTCCAATATTCTACTGGCAAGAATTCAAATTGCTTTGGAACTTTATGACGAAGCGGAAAGTTCGTTAATAAATATTATTGAGAAAAATCCGGAATCAGCCGAAGCTTCTAATCTTTTGGGATATTTGAATCTTAAGCAAAATAATTTTACCGAGGCAGAATCTAATTTTAGCAAAGCCTTAGAACAATATCCCAATTATACTTTGGCGCTTTATAACAGAGCATATCTCAAGTACACTCAAAGTGAATATGAAAGAGCATTAGTTGATTTGAACAAAGCTTATAGTATAGATGAAAATTTAATAAAAGCGAAATTACTAGAAATTGAAATCTTTAAGTCACAAAAACAATATGATGAAGCTGTACAATCTTTGAATGAGTTAATTGATAATAGACCGGACTATATTAATGCTTATTTTGTGCGGGCATCTATCAATACATCACTCGGTAATATTGAAGATGTACAAAAAGATTTAAGTAATTTGGCGGAAAAAGAAATAGGCAATGCTAAGTATTTATATATATTAAGTTTATTCGAATTTGAAAATAACAATTTAGCCGAAGCATATAATTTCATTAAAAAAGCAAATGAACTTGATGATGAAAATGAAAAGTTTTACTTTCTTAACGGTGTTATCAATTTTAAACTGGAAAATTATGATTCAGCTTCCGATCAATTTACAAAAGTAATAGAGCTAAACAAAGAAGAGCCGAGAGCATATTTTATAAGAGGACTGATCAAAGAAAAGCATGAAGATATACAAGCCGCAATTGAAGATTTTAGTAGAGCTATTGAAATAAATAACTTTTACTATGCTTTAATTCACCGTGCAATGTTAAATTTTCAATTGGAAAATTATAAATTAGCTTTAGCTGACATAAACAATGCTATTGAAATCAAGCCTAAAAATGGTAAACTGTATTATTTAAGAGCGAATATTTATAGAAAATTAAATGATAATCGTGAAGCATTGTTAAATTTAGAAAAAACCATTGAAATTGAGAATGATTTCACCGATGCATTAGCTTTGCATGGATATCTGGATTTAGAAATACAAAATTATGAGAGCGCATTGAGAGATTTTAATAAAATAGTGGAATTAGACAAGGATTACAATAAAGATATAAACCAATTAATTGAATATGCTTCTAATAAAATTGGAAATGACTTTTAATTTTATTCATTTATGAAATAAATTATTGTTTAATTTCAATAATTACAGATCCCACATTTTGTGTAACTTTTTATAAAACTATAAGTTACGTAAATTTCAATATTTGATTTTATATTATTTTTTCATATCTTTTGAAGCTTTATAAAATTTTTCACCATAAAAATTGGAGTTAGTATGACAAAAGCTGACATTGTTGAGAAGATAGCATCGGGTACAGGACTGACAAAAATAGAAACAGAAGCGATAATTGAGGGCTTTCTTAATACTGTTATTCACGCGCTGCGAGATGGGAACGGAATAGAAATTAGAGGTTTTGGAAGTTACAAGGTTAAAAAGAAAAATGCACGCTATGCACGTAATCCAAGAACAGGAGAAAAGGTTTTTGTCCCGGAACATTATGTTCCTGTATTCAAATTTTCCAAAGATTTTAAATCCTCGGTAGATAGAGGTATGAAAGAACTTAATAAAGAAAACTAATTCCAAGTAAAGAGACTGAAAGGGGTTGATGACTTTGGATAAGAAAAAGTTTGTAATTTGTTCAAATTGTGGTAAAAAAAATAGTCCAGATAGTTCTTATTGTAAAAAATGTGGTGCAAAATTGTCTTCTTCTCGAGGGAAAAAAAATTCTTCGGAAAATTCAAATTTGAAAAAAGATTCTGATAAGTATATAAATAATCAAAAATATATTTCTTCTGCAAAAGTTGTTTATATAGTTGTTGGACTTCTTTTAATTGTTGGGATTATGATGGTCATGTCAGGACAGTTAGATTCCCCCGAAGTAAAACCAAAAAAAGTACCGCAGAATAATCAAATAACTGAGCAGCACAATGGTGCTGATTTAAATACACTAAATGAAATAAAAGTTTTAGAAGATAAGTATAATAAGAATCCTAAAGACTTGAATGTATTATTGAAATTGGCTCATAAATTAAACGATTCAGGTTTTTATGATAGAGCAATCACTCATTATAAAAAATATTTAGCTTCAAAACCAAATGATGTAGATGTTCTTGTTGATATGGGGGTCTGCTTTTTCCAGTTAAAAGATAATAAAAATGCAATTAAATGGATGGAGAAAGCAGTTAAGTTAAAGCCCGATCACCAAATAGGAAATTTTAATTTAGGTATTGTTAACTTTTCCGCAAATAATATTAAACAAGCTAAAGAGTGGTGGAAAAAAGCAATTGATATTGATCCCAATTCAAGGATTGGGAAAAAAGCGAAAGAATTACTTGAAAAAAACTAATTAGGAGAACTACTTATGCCTTGCGGTAGAAAAAGAAAACGTCATAAAATGTCAACTCATAAAAGAAAAAAACGTTTGAGAAAAAATCGACATAAAAAGAAAATAAGATAATCTGATAAGCCATCTTAGCTCAGCTGGTAGAGCAGCTCACTCGTAATGAGCAGGTCAGCGGTTCGAGTCCGCTAGATGGCTCAGCAAGATTATTAAAAGATTAAGATTTTTTGATATTTTGAATTTTTACGTTAAATATTAAAAATAAATTTCAATGCATCATCTTTCCCTAACTCGATTGATTTTTTCCAATTGATAATTGCCAATCTTTCATTGTTTGATTGATAATAAGCAAATGCACGAAAAAAATAAAAATCCGTAAAATGTGGGTTTAATTCAATAACCCAGCTATAATCAATTATTGCATCTTCAAGTTCATTTAACTATTTAAAATTTTTCAAAAGCTAAGATTCAATTAGTAAGTGCGACAAAATAGATTTAATTCTCTGGGGTTAACCC
>CBEVZC010000096.1:0-11075 GCA_965554225.1 uncultured bacterium
ATAACATTTGATGTTTTAGAGCGTGGTAATGTTCAAATATTGTCGAGGACCACTCCTCGACAGAACATAAATGTTTTGGACGAAGTTACAGTAAATTCATATCAATTCTTGAAAAGCCGGACTAGTGTACATAGAACCATACTGTAAACATTCTGGGGCAAGAAATTGTATTTTAGAATATTATTCAGAAAATTTGTATATGTAAATTGGGACGGAGTGGCAATAAATTAGCCACTTAGCGAGGTATGGACCTCGCCATCAGTGAAAGAATTTTTAATTCTTTATTCTCATCTACTGCGCCGGACTCCATCTCCAATTATTGTTTAAGTGTAACCGGCGGAATTTTAATTTCGGCGGTATTGGTAATATTTTATCTGCCGTTAATTTATGGTACTTTTACACTCAAGAAAAACAGACTTTAATATTTTCGTTGCCATTATGTTATGAAAGGGTTAAAAAATGATTTCCCAAGTAACGGTGAATTTATTTGCCGCTATATTTTTTTCAATACAGTTTAAAAAAAATTGTGTTGTAATCACAAAGATTGTTAACCAAGGGAACATATAATTATTTAATTTAATATAAATATTTAATGGATAGAAAGTGGAAAACATGAATTTTGTTCCGTTAAAAAATTTTCCGGATTTCAGCGAAAATGAAATGCTGGAAAGATCTAAGTTTTTTAAGGAGTATTTAAGAAGGCGTAGAAGCATACGCGAATTTTCTTCAAAGAATATACCGATAGATGTGATTAAAAATTGCCTGCTTGCTGCCGGCAGCGCTCCAAGCGGCGCAAATAAACAACCTTGGCATTTTGTTATTGTGCAAAACCCGGATATTAAAAAGAAAATTAGAGTTGCTGCAGAAAAGGAAGAGAGAGAATTTTATTCAAATAGAGCGCCTGACGAATGGTTGGAAGCGCTTACTCCTCTCGGGACCGATTCTAAAAAACCCTTTTTGGAAGATGCCCCTTACTTGATTGTAATATTTGAAAAAAAGTATTGTTTTGACGAAAAGGGTAATAAGATTAAAAATTATTATACAAAAGAATCGGTCGGTATTTCTGTTGGAATGTTGATTACAGCGCTTCATTATTCCGGTTTGGGTACACTTACGCATACGCCTAGCCCGATGAATTTTCTGAACGAAATTTTACATCGACCTGAGAATGAAAGACCGTATTTAATTTTAGTTGTCGGTCATCCTAAAAAGGGAATAAGAGTTCCGGATATTAAGAAAAAAATTTTTGAAGAAGTGAGTACTGTTTTTTAAACTGGTTTAGCAAACTCTCCGACCGAAATTTAATTAAGTAAAAAGTGAAAAGTTGTTTTGCCCCAGTGAAGAATTTTATTTTTAGAAATGCCCAACTTTTTTACTTGTTCGCCTTAGGGGGAAAAGTTGGGCATTTTGCAACATGATTGTCCTCATTTTTATAACGGTGGGGAAAAGGTATGTATCTCCCATACAAATCTAATCAATCTGTCTGTCAACCGGATTATCAATATCCATACTTTTAAATTTTTCCACCAGTCGCTGCGGATCGTGAATGAGTGTAGGTAAACATTGAGTACAAATCCACGTTGGTTGTTGTGCGAATGTAATTGCTACTAATGGAACAATACTTTCATCCCTATTACAACTTATGCAAGTGTTTAATTTATTTTCGCTATTCATTCTCTCCTCGCTTATGTTGATTTTATAAATTTTGACTAATTTGATAAGCAGCACTTAACAACTTGTTCTCTTCCAATTGATCGGCCATCAATTGCAGCCCAATCGGTAGACCGTCTTTGTTAAAACCGATTGGAATATTAAGCGCCGGAATTCCTGCTAAGTTAGCAGAAGTAGTATAGATATCGCTCAAGTACATTTCTAAAGGGTCTGTAGATTTCTCACCGATTTTAAATGCCGGAGTTGGCGTAGTTGGAGTTAATAATAAATCTACTTTTTTAAATGCATTATCGAAATCTTCTTTCAATAATCTTCTTACCTTCTGAGCTTTTCTGTAGTATGCATCGTAATAACCGGAAGATAAAACATACGTCCCGAGCATAATCCTTCTTTTTACTTCCGTGCCAAATCCTTCCGAACGGGTTTTGGTATACATATTGTTTAAGTTTTGAGAATCCTTTGATCTGTAACCATATCTTACTCCGTCGAAACGTGCCAAGTTGGATGAGGCTTCTGCAGTAGTCAAAATGTAATAAGCTGCAATTGCATATTCAGTATGCGGAAGTGAAATGTTTATAATTTCAAAATTGTTTTTTTCAAGAAATTTTATTTGATTATCAATTGCAGCTCTAATTTCATTGTTGAGTCCTTCTGCAAAATATTCTTTGGGAATACCAATTTTTAATTTATTTCCATTATGAATATTTTTAGTATAATCCGGAACGGGAATATTTTGACTTGTAGAATCATTTTTATCCCAGCCGGAAATAATGTTGAGGATTAATGCCAAGTCTTCCAAATTTTTGGCAAATGGTCCGATAGAATCAAAAGAGGAAGCAAATGCCGTGAGTCCGTACCGAGAAACTCTTCCGTAAGTCGGTTTTAATCCGTACACACCGCAGAAGGATGCCGGTTGGCGTATTGATCCGCCGGTATCGGAACCAAGAGCAACATCGCATAAATTAGCTGCAACAGCAACAGCTGAGCCGCCGCTCGATCCGCCCGGAACACGCGTTTCATCATATGGATTTTTAACTGTTCCATAAGCAGAAGTTTCATTAGACGAACCCATCGCAAATTCATCGCAGTTTGTCTTTCCGATAATTATAGCATCTTCATTTATCAACTGTTCTATAATATGTGCATTATAGATCGAATTGAAATTATTAAGTATTTTGGACGAGCATGTTAGGGGTTTATTTTTAATTGCAATATTATCTTTTATTGCAACAACAAGTCCGGCAGATTTGCCCGCCGTACCCGCTTTTATTTTTTCTTCTATAAGTTTAGCTTTTTCAATAGAATCTTCAAAAATAAAGTTAAAAGCATTTAAATTTTTATGATTATCAATATTACGGAGAAAGTCTTTAACGTTTTGTTCTAAAGACAAATCTCCGTTTTTAATTAACTTTATTTTTTCGAGGTAATTATTGTATTGTTGCAATTGATGATCTTGGTTTAATAAAATGGGGAAATTAAAAAGATTTTATTTAGTATCCTTTTTGTCATCGTCTATTTTTATGTCATCTTCTACTTCTTTGATCGCCTTTTTAAATTCTTTCATTCCTTTTCCAAGACCTTGAGCAAGTTCAGGAATTTTTTTAGCACCGAAAAGAAGCAATATTACAAATACTATTATTCCTATTTCCATTGGACCTAAGTTCGAAAACATGATATGTATCCTTAAATAGTTATTAAATTTTCTTCAAGTGACCTAAATATAAAGGTTCCGTCTGTATTTCCCAAAATACCGTCGCAACTTCTTTCGGGATGCGGCATCATTCCCAATACATTTTTTGACTTATTCGTTATACCCGCAATATTCAATTTTGATCCATTCGGGTTCCATTCTTCACTAATTATTCCTTCGGGGGATGAGTATTTTAATACTATTTGGCTATTATCTTCCAAAGATTTAAGTGTTCTGTCATCAGCAAAATAATTTCCTTCTGCGTGAGCAATAGGAATTTTAAGAACATCTTTTTTTACGGCACTTGTAAATACCGTATTTTTATTTTCGACTTTTAAATAAACATCTTTACAAATAAATTTTAACGATTTATTCTTTAGCATTACACCTGGAAGTAGTCCTGCTTCTAACAGGATTTGGAATCCGTTGCATATTCCAATAACAAGCCCTCCTTTTTTAGCAAATTTAATTACGGAGTTCATAATTGGGGAAAATCTTGCAATGGATCCTGTTCTTAAATAATCGCCGTAGGAAAAACCGCCGGGTAAAATAACTATATCACTGTTTTGCAGATCAGTTTCTTTATGCCACAAAAATACAGCTTCATAATTTAGGTTTTTAGAAACCGCATAATATGCATCATGATCGCAATTAGAACCCGGAAAAACGACAATTCCAAATCTAAGTTTCATCTACTTTTTCATATGAATATTCAAAATCTTCCATAATAGGATTAGAAAGAAGCTTTTCAGCATAATCTTCTATTTCTTTTTCAACAGTAGTAATATCGTTAGAATTAACAAAAAATTCTATATACTTACCAATTCTTGTACCGGAAACATTATTAAAGCCCAATAGTTTTGCACCTTGCTCCACTGCTTTTCCCTGCGGATCTAAGATTTTCGGTCGCCTTTTAACAATTACAGTTGCTTTAAACAATTTTGCACCCTCTAAGTAAAATTTTTAGGTGTAACTTCGTTAGAATTTTTATGAAATATTAAGAAATACAAGTAACGGAATATACCAAAGAAAATAATAGCAAGAAAGAGATAAAAGATTGCTTGTCCGTCAGTTATAATAACTAAGACCAAAGCAATTATTATCAGTCCCAAATAAACCGGTCTTTCTCTAAACATAGCTCTGTGAACCTTCGGAAATGCATTATATCTTATTTTACTCACCATCAAAAATGAAAGGAGCAACACTAAAGGAATCACATAATAATCGTAAGGGTGATTAATTTTACTGTCTTTTGTTAACGAAATAACAAGCGTTGCTATAGTAGCTGCGGATAGCGGAATAGGAAGCCCGCAGAAATCACCTTTTTTATTAATCTGTTCTAATTGAACATTAAATCTTGCCAGACGGAATGAACCGAAAAGTAAAAGCATGGAACTAATGATTATTCCCGTGATCCCCATAGTTTTTAGGTAACTGGAATAAAGTAAAAAAGATGGTGCTGCGCCAAAACTGATTACATCCGCAAGTGAATCGAGCTGAACTCCAAACTCACTGCTTGTATTAAGTAAACGTGCGACAATTCCGTCTGATAAATCAAAAATAGCGGCTATAAAAATCCATATAGACGCTAAATAAAAATTACCTTGATAAGCGTAAATAATAGAAATAAATCCACTAAAAACATTTAACGCCGTAACAGTATTCGGTATGTAAGATTTTGAGAACACTCAGTTATCGTTTCCTTTTAATTCAAATAAAATAGTTTCGCCCGCTTTAACACTATCTCCTTCCTTAACCATAACTTTCCAGTTTGTTGGAACAAGGACATCGGAGCGGCTGCCGAATTTTATCATACCGAATCTTTTACCAATATTTACAGAATCGCCTTTGTGCAGAGTTGAAACAATACGGCGTGCAATAAATCCTGCAACTTGAGTAAAGAATACTTTGCCATTTTTACCCTGAATTCCAATCTCATTCCTTTCGTTCCGTTCGTCTGCTTTTTCATGAAAAGCTACTAAATATTCACCCTTATGATAATTCAGATAATCAACAGTACCCGAAACCGGGATTCTGTTTACATGCACATTTAAGGGTGACATAAAAATTGAAATTTCCCAACAATCTTCGTTAATAAAATTCTTTTCAAACTTTTCTTTTATTGTCAAAATTTTTCCGTCAGCAGGGGAGACAATGATATTCGGTTTGTTTGGAATTTTTCTATTCGGATCCCGGAAAAAATATAAAGTAAAAGCTAATAATAATACACCAATTGCAACCAGCCCAATTTTAATATAATCGCTGCTTACAAATAATGAGATTGAGATAATAATAAAAACTACTATTACAATGGTCCCAACCGTACTGTAACCGTATTTTGTTAACATTTGTAATGTCTAAAAAATAAAAAAATATGAATAACTAAATTAACATAAAATAAAGAGAATTTCCTTGTAAGAATAAATTTACTTAAATTTACAAACTCAATATCTAAATACGCAATTCTACAAAACAAATAAATAATTTTAACTTGAAAAAGTATATTGGAGGAAAAATGAAAGGCGGATTGCAGGGAATGATGAAACAAATTCAGAAAATGCAAGCTGAAATGGAAAAAGTTCAAAGTGAACTGGAAAATAAAATTGTAAGTGAGGAAAGCGGCGGTGGAATGGTAAAAGCAACCGCAAACGGAAAGAAAGAAATCATTTCAATTGAAATTGATGATGAAGTGCTAAAATCAGGCGATAAGGAAATGATTGAAGATTTAGTTGTTGCAGCAGTTAATAAAGCTTTGGAATCTGCCGGAAAAATGGCTGAAGAAGAAATGGGCGGTATTACCAAAGGAATGATTCCTCCGGGAATGAATATTCCGGGGTTTTAGTTTCGGTAATTTTATAAAGGAATGATTAATTGTTAATTGCAGAACCGTTACAAATTGCTATAGATGAGTTAAGTAAATTACCTTCAATCGGTAAAAAAACCGCACAGAGGCTTGCGCTGCATTTGCTTAAGCAAGATATTGAAGACGTTGAAATGCTTGCTAATTCACTCCTAGATTTAAAAACAAAATTGAGATTCTGTAAAATTTGTTTCAATATTTCTACTGACGAGGTTTGTGATATTTGCAGCAGCTCTAAACGGGATAGGACTTCTATTTGTGTTGTTGAAGAAGCCAGCGATATTATAGCAATTGAAAAAACTAATGAATATAACGGACTCTATCATGTGTTAGGCGGAGTTTTATCACCATTAACCGGACAAGGTGTTGAATCTCTTCATATTAAAGAATTAATGGAAAGAGTGAAAGATGAAAATCCTACGGAAATTATCCTTGCATTAAATCCCGATACCGAAGGCGAAGCGACATCCTTATATTTGGCTAAATTACTAAAACAATTTAATATTAAAATTACCAGAATAGCGCGCGGACTGCCAATGGGCGGTGACTTGGAATTTGCGGATGAAGCAACAATCGGAAGAGCAGTTCTCAATAGAAGCATCTTATGAAAAATGAATGGTTCAAAGATTGGTTTGCATCACAAGATTATCTGGATGTATACCGGCACCGCAATGATAACGATGCAAAAACTTTTTTAAAAACTATTCTGAATATAGTGGATATTCCGCAGAATGCTAAAGTCTTAGATGCTGCATGCGGAGCGGGGAGACATTCTGAAAATCTTGCAAGGTTAAATTATAATGTGGTTGGTTTCGACCTAAGTATGACCTTGCTAAAAATTGCCTCGGAAAAGTTTAAATATCTAAATTATTCTGGCAATTTTTTCCGTTCCGATATTCGTAAAATTTGCCTTAAATCAAAATTCGATTTAATACTTTTGCTATTTACCAGCTTTGGTTATTTTGAAAATGACGATGAAAATTTTCTTTTCCCGGAAACTGCTTTTAATTTATTAAAAAAAAACGGATTCTTTGTTCTGGATTTTTTAAACTCAAAATATGTTATTGATAATCTTATTTCCAGAAGCGAAAAAACAATTGGGAATAAAAAAATTATTGAGAATAGAGCTATTGAAAACAACAGAGTAAAAAAGAAAATTGTAATTAAAGCTGAAAATTATGAAAATGAATTTAATGAATCGGTTAAACTATATGCGAAAAATTTTATTCTTGATAAACTTTCTGAAATTGGTTTTCATGTATATAGAATTCTCGGTGATTATGAGGGAAATGAATTCAACGAAAATAGATCCGCTAGACTAATTTTAATTTTACGAAAATGAGAAAAACGCTATTCATATTCGTTATAGTTTTATTTATTTCCGGTTGTGATTTACTATCAACAAGGGAAGCTGAAAAACCGGATACACAACGTTCCGATTTTAAAATTGCAACCACACCGCAACAGTTATTTCAAAATTTGCAGGACGCATTCCGGGAAAGAATACCAAGAAACTATGAAGTGTGTTTCGTAGACCAGTCATTCTTAAACAAAAAATTTATATTTATTCCCTCTGCCGGTTCTACACTAAAGTATAATGTTTTAGTCGATTGGACAATTGAAGATGAGAAACAATATTTTAATAACTTAATTTCCAAAGCAACAAAAGACGCATTTATTATTCTAAGTTTGACGAATGAAATAAGCAGCACGCAAGGGGATAGCGCTCAATATACTTTTGATTATCAAATAACTGTTCCAACTGAAGACGAGAGCATTCCGCACAATTTTGAAGGAAGTGCACAATTCAACATTAACTTGGACGCTAATAACCAATGGGTAATAACAAGATGGCAAGATATTAAAAAAGAAGGCTTGCCGAGTTGGAGTGAACTAAAAGGTATTTTCTTTATTTTATGAGAGTCTAAAATTATTATAAATTAGAGAAATTGGTAAAATTGAGTAAACATATTATTGCAGCTTTAATCATATTAATTATAAGCTTGCTATCATGTATAAATCCGTTTGCACCGAAAATTGATAATTCTCTCGGTTCGGAAAGTTCTTTAATAAGCGATCAAAAAAGTATTCAAGGCGTATTCGATAATTTTCAGTATGCTTATACTTTTAAGGATACAACAATCTACGGAAAACTATTAAGCAGCGATTTTACTTTTGTGTATAGAGATTATACCAATGAGATTGATGTGGCATGGGGAAGGGATGAGGAAATGAAAGTGACTAACGGGTTGTTTAACAATTCAGAGAGAATAGACTTAATCTGGAATAATATAATTTCAACTACAAACGACTCTACAAATATTGTGCGTAGTTTTAATTTAACCGTAACTTTTAATCCTACAGATATTATATTTGTGGATGGCAGAGTAAATTTAAATCTTAAAAAAAATGCCGAGAACAAATGGCAGATAATTAATTGGATTGATGAATCAAATTTTTGACCGGGTATAATGTTTTTATTTCTTTTATCGGAATCGTTTAATTCTTTATTTAGAGCTAAGTTTGCTACTTTAATTACAATTGTAACTACAAGTATTGCAATATTTTTTGTTTCTCTTTCCATTTTTCTTGTACTACTTTCGCATCAATTGGATACAAAAGTCAAAAACCAAATACAAGTTAACGTTTTCCTGGCGGATACATTATCCAAAGCACAGATAAAAGATTTACGAAATAATATCATGTCAGATAGTTTGGTTAAATCCATTAGAATAATTTCCAAGGAAGAAGCAAAACAAATATTTATATCAAGAACGGGAAAAGATTTTTCTTCTATTCTAAGTGTCAATCCCTTACCGGTTTCCTTTGTTCTAAAGCTTAAACCAAAAAATTTAACCTCGCGCAAAATTGAAAAATTAACGGAAAAAATAAAGAAAACTAACGGTGTGGATGATGTTGTTTACGATTACAGATGGACTATTAAACTTTTGTACTATATTAAATCTTTTAGGCTGTTTATCTATATCGGTTCCCTGATACTTGTTCTAATTTCTCTTTATTTGGTTTACAGTACAAATAGACTTGCACTTAATTCTAAATTAGAGCTTTATGAAACGATGAAATTAGTTGGGACAAAATTAAGTACAATAAAGCTGCCTTTACTTTTTAACGGTATTATCATCGGTATAATCTCTGCAATAATCACGGCAGGAGTTTTTATGATAATTATCGATTTCTTAAAAGATATTTACTCGAAGTTAAACGTTTTGAATAATAAATTAGATATGCTGGTAATCATCTTGGCAATAGGAATACTTTTAGGTTTATTGGGAAGTTATTTCTCTACTAGAAAAATCTCATTAAAGATTAAATAAATTATTAAAGATAAATAATGAATTCGAAAAGAATTGTAATAACAGGGGGAGCGGGCTTTTTAGGATCCCATCTTTGCGATAGGTTTATAAACGATGGTATGGAAGTAGTTTGTGTGGATAATTTACTTACAGGTAATTTGGAAAATATCTCTCATCTGTTCGGAAACGATAAATTCCATTTTATTAAACATGATGTTACCAATTATGTCTTCGTTCCCGGTAAAGTTGATTACATATTACATTTTGCATCGCCGGCAAGTCCTATTGACTATTTAAAATTACCGATACAAACCTTAAAAGTAGGTTCGCTCGGAACGCATAAAGCTTTAGGTTTGGCGAAAGAAAAGAATGCGACTTTTTTATTAGCCTCAACTTCCGAAGTTTACGGCGATCCCGAAGTACATCCGCAGAGCGAAGAATATTGGGGAAATGTTAATCCGATTGGTCCGCGAGGGGTCTACGATGAAGCCAAAAGATTTGCAGAAGCTTTAACAATGGCTTACCACCGATATCATAATGTTGATACCAGAATAGTTAGAATTTTTAATACTTACGGACCAAGGATGCGATTAGACGACGGTCGTGCCTTGCCCACTTTTATTTCACAAGCGCTTAACAATGAAGACCTTACGGTTTTTGGCGACGGTTCTCAGACCAGAAGTTTTACTTATGTAAGTGATCAAATAGAAGGAATTTACAGACTTTTGATGTCAAATATAGTTGAACCGGTAAATATCGGTAATCCTTCCGAAATTACAATTAAGAATTTTGCGGAAGAAGTAATAAGATTAACACAGTCGAACAGTAAAATAATTTATAAAGAATTACCAGTAGATGATCCGAAAGTAAGACAGCCGGATGTTTCCAGAGCAAAAGAGTTATTGGATTGGGAATCGAAAATTTCATTGGAGGAAGGATTAAACATGGCAATCTATTACTTCAGAAAATCTCTCTTGGAATTAACCAAATAACATTTTTAATTTGTTTGCATCTCTAATTTTGCTATTCTATTTGTATTTAGAACTAAGTTGACTATTATTAAGCATTTACCGGAAACAATACGAACTAAACTGCATGAATAAAAATTTTGTCCTGAAATGAGTCAAAATTTCCCACCTTAAAACAGAAAATTTTGATCAATATCACTTTTTCGTTCAATATGATATAAATTACTTTGGCATATTTGTTGGAATATATAAGCATCAATTGTAAAAAAAAGTGAGAAAAATGGAACAAACGATGCATGAATTATATTTCAAAGATACTTCAACAATAGCACATCAGAACAAAGAAGTAGAATTATATAAAATTGAACCGGATATAGTAATTACCCGGATTGAAAACAAAGCTGAAACAGCGGCAAAAATTAAGTATTATCTTGGAATTGTATACTTTTTAGTTCTAACATTTCTTACAATAAAATTGCTTAGCTAAATTTAATAAAACTAACGACTTATCAGAAATATCACATCTGTCCAAAACGATAAAATAAAAAAAGAAGGCTCGAACTCAGCAAAAT